>NZ_JBFUHM010000065.1:0-22342 GCF_056402395.1 Peribacillus sp. P4_B1 | reverse complement strand
CAGTGAATTGAAACACAGGCACGGGTATGATGTTGCAAAATCCTCGGGTCTACTTGGCATGGAATTACAAGGAGCAATGGCTATTTTCACCGTTAACTTGAAAAGAATATTGAAATTAATGGCCTAAAAAAGTGACAAACAGAAGCAAAAAAAGACGATTTCCATTCAAGTACCGAATGAGAATCGTCTTTTTTTAATTTGATTTACCGTACTAGTTAGAAAAACGTGAGTTTTTCAGCAGCCTCGTCATGCGCGGGCACTTTTCTTTTAGGGTGTTTTAATATGTACGTTCTTCAGCACCATTACATGTACTTCTCCCCATCATTTAGCCTAACTCCCTGCATCAATTGACTTGGTTCGGTGCTTTGGGCACCACTATGGCTTCAGTTAAATTCAGCTTGCCTACCTCTTCAATAGGAGCATTTTCAAATTTCACTTTTTCAAAACCAAAATCCTTAGCAATGAAGAGAATGGCTTCTAAAGCTTGAAGGGATTCCTTGCTATTTTCAATAGCAGCTTGATCTGATAGATTAATGATCACAAGATCTCCTTTTGAACGTATACTTTCCCAATTCAGGTCATCCGGGATTGCAGGTGATATTCCCTCAATGTCCGGCTTCCCTTTTCCAGCTTGAAGCGCCTCTTCGAAGTCCTGATAATCCAGATTGCTTGGAACAAGAAACCTTGGAGAGGATTCATCTCTTTGGTAAAGAAGGTATGTGCGTTTTTTTTGATGAGGAATATCCGCCTCCTTTAAAAATCCTTCATGTGCAAACATTGCACCTTGCTTACCACCTGTAGAAAAAGTCATCTTCTCAATATTATTATAGGAAAGCGTTTCTTCCATCGAGTGGAGAAAAAGTGTATCATCATCCAATAGCCGGCTGTTTTTTCGAAAGTCAATATTAGCAGTGTTCATCTCTTTTCCTTGGCTAATCTTTATATCAAGCGGAAAATAGTCAAATAGCCCATATTGCTCTTCATCGATATTGGACATTTGGTTAACTAACCGATTCAGTGTATTCGATTCGTCATTATGTTTGAGTTTTATTGAGATGGGAACGATGAAATTCATTTGATCATCCGGTATGCCCATGGTAATGAACGAAGCATTTTTCAGGTCGTCTTGATAAATCGCATGTACAAAAGTTTTTTCCTTTTCACCTTTTAATGGTTCTATTTCTGAAACCTCGTCGTTAGATTCAATTTCCACTCGCTTACCCAAAAACTCTTGATTATCCTGTTTATCTTCTGATGTATCTTCTTTGATACCCTGCCGTTCATGTTCTGTCGTTTCCTTATTTTCAGAAATGGAAAATTTCCCATTACTGCCGGTCTCCTCTTGACTTGTAGTTCCTTTTTTCCCAATAATTAATGATGACGCAAAAGCAACCAATAAGAATAAGGAGGTAACACCCGCAATTAGAGGCATCCAGTGTTTCTTTCTCTTTTTATCATGTATTCCCGCAAACACCTCTGCCTTTGTTCGGTCATCTTTTAATTTTGGAAGTTCGCGCAGCATGTCTTCAATTTCGCTTTCTTTCCAACGGGATTTTCTCAATGCGGTGGCCCTCCTTCCCTGATGAATCTTCCATCAATTTTTTGATTGCCTTTAAAGCACGGTGCTGGGTCGTTTTTACCTTACTTTCACTCCAATTTAATACTTCGGCAGTTTCCGTAATGGACATGCTCTGAATATATCGTAAAATGATGACAGATCTTTGATTCGTGGTACACCGGTTTAAGCATTGATAAATATCTTGGATATCATCGTTCATGATAGCCACTTCTTCCGGAATGGGCTGTGTATCTTTAATCAATTGCCTATCCCAATCAAAGTTAGGGAAGATTTTGTCTTTCCACCCTTTTTGTTTCCGAAAAAAATCAATTGTCACATTTCTTGCAATCGAATAAATCCACGTTTTTTCACTGCTTTTTCCTTCGAAGCGTTCATAGGCCTTCAACACCCGGATATAGACCTCCTGAACAAGGTCCTCAGCCGTTTCACGATTTTTAGTCATATAATAAATGAATTGATAAATTTCCTGATGATATTTTTCATAAAGATCGTGGAAAACGGAATCCTTCATTTCCCCACATCCGTTCATAAATATAGTCGTCATTCCTAAATAAAAGTTACATACCTCGGCTTTAATCTTATTATAAAATTCCGTAAATTGCCACATATCCGAGGCTTCTCATCTTTCTCCTAAAAAAACAAAGACAAGTTGGAAATGAATCCAATTGCCTTTGTCTTCACAGTTTTGTATGAAACAAGATTTTTTGGCAAGCTACCCGTCATTCATTCAGCATTTTCCATAATTCGAGGCAGGATAAAACTGAACGTTGTCCCTTTATTAGGTAAACTGTTTACCGAAATGTAGCCGTCATGGGCATTGATTATATTTTTTACGATTGCCAACCCCAATCCGGTACCTGATCTGCCGCGGGTCCTTGCTTTATCCGCTTTATAAAACCTCTCGAATACAAAAGGTAAATCCTCTTCGGGAATACCTGATCCAGAGTCCCTCACATCAATGATCAGACCCCTTCGATCACTAGTCCTCTGGATGACATCAATGTTACCGCCTGAAGGAGTATGACGAATCGCATTATCAATTAAATTAGTCAAAACCTGTTCAATCCGGTCAGGGTCAAATTGCCATTCGATTTCATTGTCTTGAAGACTGGCTGATATTGTGATCCCCTTTTCTTTGGCAAGTCCGGAAAACTTACTTGTTATCCGCTTTAAATAAGGAGATATAGGCACACATTCAAAGCTAAGGTTCATTTTTCCCGATTCCAATTTAGCCAGATCAAGCAGGTCATTGACTAAACGTCCCATTCTCAAAGATTCATCATAGATGATTCGGGCCATTTCCACCTTTTCCTCTTCACTGCTCGCAATGTCATCTACGATCGCTTCACTATATCCTTGCAACATGGAAATTGGCGTTCTTAACTCATGGGAGACATTCGCTATGAAATCCGTCCTAAGTTTGTCCATACGTCTTTCATCACTCATATCCCGTATGATGGCCACCGCTCCCCGGATATTGTCGGCATTTGTATATAGCGGGCTGACAATCAAACCCCAATCACGGCCTTGCAAGGTAATTTCACCGACTCGCTCCTTATCGAAGGACTCTGATTCATCAAAAAGATTCATCAAAACCAAGGGGACATTCACGTTATCCTCCCGGTTATAGCCTTTCTCAAAGTACCAGGATTGCAGAAACCTTTCCGCTGGCGGATTCGTTTCAAGGATTGTGCCATCTTTATTGAAGGTAATGACCCCATCAGCCATACTGCTAAGAATGCTTGAGAGATGTTCTTTTTCCTGACTAAGTGCATTCATATTGAATTTCAGTTGCTTTCTCATCTGATTAAACGCTATGGCCAACTCACCAATCTCATCTTGAGTCAAGATAGGAACCTTTGTATCAAATTTCCCCCGGGCAATCGCTAGCGCGGCTTCCCTCATCTTCACCAATGGGGCATTGATTCTTGTAGATAAAAAGAAAGCAAAAATCGTTGTCAATATGATGGCGATGCCCGCTGCCAATAAAATGAACTGTGTAGTGGACTTTGTGGTTTCTTCCATGGATTCCAACGATTGAAATAAGAAAACTTCATCCTGTTCCCCATTCAATTCAAGTGGAATCCCTACAACAATTGCGGATAATTCCTCTTTACCCGCATCATCGGATAATGCGATTTCCTTTTTGACTGTCTTTCTATCCGTAAAAACCTTGAGCAATTCGGGATCATTCTTAATGAATTCCGCCGTGATTTCAAACTCCTTTTCTCCTCCGATGGATGAGAATACCATTTTTTCATCGTTAAGAATGATCATTTTCGTTTCGTTGCCTATTAATTCCGAAGCTATTTGTAAAACCTCATTGTTAGATCCTTGATGGTCATTGGTTACCTTAATGATTTGTTCAGCCGTTTTGGTTAAATTATTTTCAATATTTTCAATTTGGAAGTTCTGAAAGAATTCGACCAGCAGAACGGTTAAAACGATTAATACAAACGACACGAGCAATAGGATCGTTGCCCATAGCTTCCCAACAACACTGCCCCATAGCATCAGTCATTAATGACTTCGAACTTGTAACCTACACCCCAAACAGTGACAATCATCTTGGCTGCGTTTTCGGATATGCGGTTTAATTTTTCACGTAAGCGTTTAACATGCGTGTCTACAGTTCGAAGATCTCCAAAGAATTCATAGTGCCACACTTCTTTTAACAATTGCTCTCTATCGAAAACTTTATCGGGGGATTTCGCTAAGAAATATAATAATTCATATTCTTTTGGTGTTAAAGAAACCTCTTTGCTATCAGCAAGTACACGGTGGGCATCATTATCGATCGTTAGATGTGAGAAGACGATCACATCTTTTGCCGTTGTTTCCGTCTGCATGTAACTCGTGCTTGAAGAGCGACGTAATAAAGCTTTTACCCTTAACACGACTTCACGAGGACTGAACGGCTTTACGATATAATCATCGGTACCCACTTCGAACCCTTGAACGCGGTTCACTTCTTCCCCTTTAGCAGTCAGCATGATAATAGGTGTCGTTTTCTTCTCCCTTAATTCACGGCAAACTTCGATTCCATCTTTACCAGGCATCATAATATCCAATAAAATTAAATCATAATCATTATCAAGGGCTTTTGATAAAGCCATATCTCCATTTTCAGCTTCATCGATTATGTATTCTTCTCTTTCCAAATACATCTTTAACAGCCGGCGGATTCTTTCCTCATCATCCACCACGAGAATTTTTATAGCATTATACATTATGTAATCAGCCTCCTATCATATATTCTACAAAATGAAAACTTCCATGACTAATACTTTTTCCGCACAAAGTACGATAAAGAGCCAATTTTGCATGGCTTCCATGAACCTTTCACCATTTTGTCACAAAAAAAGACTTCGACCGCTCACTAAAAGTTCATGAATGCTATTTCACCGAAATATCCTTATTAAAGGGAGTGACGGAAAAAAGGATCATTCTCCAGAAAAATCGATAAGCCAACTCCTCGACGTTTCTTTCAAAAGACCCCCTTCATCTAAATATTACAATACAGAATCAAGCATATGAATGCAAACCAGCAATAACAAGATTGACGAATATCAAGTTAAACATAATGATGGCAAAACCGATGACGGCAAGCCAAGCTGATTTTTCCCCTTGCCATCCCTTTGACATGCGCAGATGCAAGAAAGCTGCATAAAACAACCAAGTAACCAGTGCCCAGACCTCTTTCGGATCCCAGCCCCAGAATCGTGTCCAGGCCACTTGAGCCCAGATCATTGCAAAAATGAGGGCACCGAGTGTAAAAATCGGAAAACCGATAAGGACCGAACGATAACTAATCTCATCCAATAAATTCAAATTCACATTTTTCACGATCGGTTTAATCAATGCTGCCACTCTTTTGCGAGCAATCAACCTTATTAAACCATACAAGACGAGCCCCATACCGAATGACCAAAGTACAGTATTCAGTTTCTTGGCATTGATCAGTGGAGGCATGTCCACCAGTGGTTCAAATCGATCCGTCTCGATAAGTTTCCCTTCATTAGGACCAACCAATGCCGGTAAGTTGAATTCCTGTTTGACTTCGGCTCCGTGTTTATCGACCCAATCAAAATTCGCCTTATAATCCATCGCAGCAAAAGAAGAAGTGATGATGACGAATCCGATGGTGCAGACTAATGTGAACATGATGYCTTCAAGCCAGAACGTTCTTTTGCTTGATTGTGTCTGATCGACGAATTTGATTAAATAAATGATGGCAGTAACGAAACTTATGGCAAGGATCGACTGTCCTGCCGCTGCAGTCGTTACATGAATATGAAGCCAATCACTTTGCAAAGCAGGAATGAGTGGCGAAATTTCTGTAGGGAACATACTTGCATATGCGATTATCAATAACGCAATCGGTAAAGCGAATAACCCAAGGGCGGGTGTTTTATAAAGGAAATAAATTAATATGAAAGCACCGACCAGCATCATTCCGAAAAAGGTCGTAAATTCAAACAGGTTACTTACCGGGGCATGGCCGGCAGCGATCCATCTAGTGATGAAATACCCAATTTGCGCAGTGAAACCGAGAATGGTAATGAAAATGCCCAGTTTAGCCCATTTATTTTGTTTCTTTTCCTCCGCTCCACTTTTATCCTTTATCGATCCCCCGAATAAAAAGGTAGCGAGCAGATATAATAAGAAAGCTGCATATAAAAAGTTACTGCTTAATTCAGCCATTTAAAACTTCCCCCTTAGTAGAAGATTTCTCCTCCTCAAGTTGATCCGTTGGTTCGCAAAGAGATGTTGATTCTATCGCTTGTTCTATATCTCTTTTAATACCGTGCCAGTTTTTGTTTGTATGGCCGGCCATTAATATTTCATCATCCTTCCTCTTGATCCATATACGCCGGTGATTCCAATAAGAGCCTTGGACAACGCCTATCATGAAAATGATTCCACCTGTGAATAGGACCCAAAGCGTTAAATCCTTCCTTACGGTCAAAGCCGTGACATCTTGGGTTTCCACACCATTAAAAGCCATTTTATAAGTGTTTTCCCCTAAAGGCTCCACAGTCTCTTTAATCGCAACGAAACTGACTTCACCCTCTGGCTTATCCGGAGTATGCATTTTAAAGATAAATGCTGGATTATTCGGAATCTTCGATATCGTTCTAGGTACACCTTTATCATCGAATTCGAAATCAGGGAAGTAACTGATCAAATCAACAGAATATCCTTCCTTCAACTCGTATTTCTTTTGAGGATTATTCAAATCAACCTTTAAGCTGCCATATTTCTCCCCGGTTTTTTTATTTATTAAATTAAAAGCCATCGTACTGAGCTCATCAAGTTTATAATCTACTTGGTAAAGGGCATAATGATCATATTTCAGAGGTTCATTTACTTTGATTTTATAATCTTTTACCTTATCAAGATCCACCTTTTCCCCTGGTATTGAATCACCCTTGCGCTCATAAAGCGTAACATCAGATTGATAGGTTTTGGCAATCGTACCGGTTTTATCTATTGCAGCACTGTATTGTTCATCTTCTTTATTTCCTTTGTCATACACCTCTAAGGTGAATTCATTATTCTGAAGATAGTATTCACCATTTGTACCCGGGATTTCTTTTCTCTCACCTTCCCGTAGCCAAAGTACTTTGTCGATATACATCCCGGGGACAGAACGCAATAATGCTCCAATTAAGAAAATGATAAGTCCAATATGATTTACATAGGGTCCCCAACGTGAAAAACGCCCCTTTTCGGCAAGTATATGACCGTTTTCCTCGCGAATATGATAACGCTGCCTTTTTAATCTATTCTTTACTTCTTCAAGGTTTATATCTTGGTCTTCAAGCTTTGTCACTCCATAAAGCCTCTGACGCTTCATGAAACCGTCATGACGTGTGACCCCTTGTTTTTTTAACGATCGATATAATGGAAAAAAACGATCGATACTGGCAATCAGGAGTGATGTGCCCAGCATGCCTATGATAATCAAATACCACCATGAACTATATAAATTATGGAACCCGAGTTCATAATACACCTTCCCGAACCAGCCGTATTCCAGTTCATAATGTTCTGCAGGCGTCGCGGTTGAAGGTATATACATTTCCTGGGGTAAGATCGTCCCGATAGCTGAAGCGACCAAGGCAATGACAATGAGCGTCACCCCTACCTTAACGGAAGAAAAGAAGTTCCATATTTTATCAATGATCGTTTTTTTATATGTTTGTGAACGCCTGGCAGTTCCTTCATATCGCATATCAATAAGCTTGTTTTCTTTTTCGTTACCAAGGACCATCCCGCATTTCCCACAAATCTTTGTGCCAAACGGATTTACATGACCACAATCGCATTTTACTTCTTTCATGTCAAAAACTCCCCAATATTATGGTTTAATTCTCTCCATATGCTTTTGGATGCTCTTTTCTGTCAAAGCTCCGGTGATGATATCTACCACTTTCCCCTCTTTATCGACCAAAAAGGTAACTGGCAAAATATCCACGCGATAGGCATTTTCCACTTCCCTGCCTTTATCGATCATGACTGGAAAGGTAAGATTATGCTTTGTAATAAAATTATTGACAGCATAGTCAGATTCCCCGACATTGACCGCTAATATCTCAACGCCCTGGTCCTTAAAGTTTTTATATTGATTTTCCATATAAGGCATTTCATATTCACACGGCTTACAATATGTACCCCAAAAGTTCAGGAAGACGCCTTTTCCTTTGTATTCAGAAAGTTTATGCTCTTTGCCTTCCATATCAGTCAAAACGAAATTGGGTGCATCTGATCCTTTTCTCAGACTTTCATTCTTATCTTTAGTGAAGTTCGTATAAAGGGCAAACACTAAAGCTGCACCTAAAAGCAGAAGAATGATGGTCCTGCTTATTAGGCGTCGCTTCTTCTTATCCATAGAGATCCTCCTAATGCCACACTAAATTTAACCATACCATTATACCATTCAACACCATGCCCATTTTATTTACATTTCTGAAGGTTTTGTGACATTCATTCCCGATTCATGAAAGAAAAGGTATTTACAGGTTGTTTTCCACCACCCATTCTTCCAGAGGAAAAATGGGGTAGTGGTTTCAACCTATTAATAAAGGAAATATTCTTTTTTACATTCTCCGCTGTTTAGGTTCGGTCGATGCTAAAGTCCTCATTAATTTAACTTCATGTGGAGTCAGCTCCCTGGAATCTCCTGCTGTTAAACCGTCCAAAGTCAAGAAACCATATTGTTCCCTCTTCAATTTTATGACGGGATGGCCGATTGCTTCAAACATCCTGCGGACTTGCCTGTTCCTGCCTTCATGTATTGTGATTTCAACAATGGCCGTTTCCTTTTTTTTGTCGGTAGACAATACCCTAGTCTTGGCTGGAGCAGTCTTGCCATCCTCCAATTTGATACCTTTATCCAACTTTTTCAAGCTTTCACGCAAAGGCATCCCTTTTACTTTTGCAACATACACTTTATCCACTTCATGCTTCGGATGCATTAACGTGTTTGCAAATTCTCCGTCATTGGTTAAAATCAACAAACCTGAAGTATCGTAATCCAAGCGGCCAACTGGATAAATCCGCTCATTGATGTAAGGGAAATAGTCCGTTACGACTTTTCTATTCTTATCATCCGAAACTGCCGAAATGACACCGCGCGGTTTATAGAATAGGAAATAAACAGGAGCTTCTTTTTCAAGCGGGACTTCATTAACCTGAACCTTATCATTAGGACCCACCTTCACGCCTAATTCCTTCACTACTTTGCCGTTCACTTTTACCTTGCCTTCTAAAATCAACTCTTCTGCTTTACGGCGGGAAGCCAGTCCAGCATGTGCTATCACCTTTTGTAATCGTTCCATCTATCTTCACCCCATAGTATAATCATTCGTTTGTTATTGTCTATACATACACAATCATACAATTATTACATATGGAGAGGCAAAAACAAAAGGTTTTTCGCGATTAAGAGCTTTTCTTTTATCAATACACTAATAATGAGACTGTTAAATGGTCTGGTTTCCATAATGAGTGTAACATAGCTTATTTTTCCATACAAAAAAATGTTTCTTTTAGATGAAAGTTTGAACCCCATTTAAAATCGATAGCCCATCATAGCCGTTAGTTTAAGAAAAAGACAAAAAAAAAGAAACGGGATGCCCATTTCCTTCCTTTTACTTCATTCCGAAAACTAGTGTGACAACGATAACGGCAGCTATGATTCCGATCAGGTCCGCCAAAAGACCGACCTTAAGGGCATCACCCATTTTTTTGATCCCGACCGCTCCAAAATAAACGGTCAATACGTAGAATGTGGTGTCTGTACTTCCCTGAATCGTGGCAGCCAAGCGTCCAACGAATGAATCCGGTCCATAAACCGATATAAGGTCGCTGGTCATGCCTAAAGCGGCTGTTCCGGATATTGGTCTAATAATCGCAAGGGGTAAAACCTCAGACGGAAAATGAAGAAAGGAAAGCAATGGGTTTAATAATTGTACAATGAAGTCCAATGCCCCTGATGCCCTAAATACCGAAATCGCCACAAGCATGCCTACCAGGAAAGGGATGAGGGAAAAGGACATGTTGATCCCTTCTTTCCCACCCTCGACGAAGGTCTCATAGGTGGGAATCCTTTTCAATGTACCGTACAGTAATATACAGAGGATCAAAATCGGTATCATCCAAATTGATATGGTGGTCATCCAGTGTAACATCCTATTCCCTCCCGCTTCTCTTTCTCCTGTAATAAAAATATCGGTCTATCGCGATTCCTCCAACGGCAGAAATGGCTGTTGCTATTATTGTCGGGAAAACGATGTCTGTCGGGGAGAGGGCATCGTAATTCATGCGGATTGCAATAACAGTCGTCGGAATCAACGTTACACTTGAGGTATTGATCGCTAAAAAAGTGACCATCGAGCGGCTTACCGTTGCTTTTCCTCCATTTAGTTTCTTTAGCTGCTCCATGGCTTTAATACCAAGAGGTGTAGCGGCATTCCCCAAACCGAATGTGTTTGCCATCATGTTCGAAAGGATATATCCCATAGCCGGATGATTAGGCGGCACTTCAGGGAACAGCCACCTCATGAATGGCTTGAACAAATTGGATAGTTTATCAAGCAGTCCCGATTCTTCCGCTATTTTCATCAAACCCAGCCAAAAGACAAGAATGCTCATCAGTCCCAGACAAAGAGTGACCGCTTCCTTTGCACTGACAAAAAGAGCTTTATTCACCTGATCCATGGTCCCATTAATCATGCCAAATACAATACCGATCACAAACATCCCAACCCAAATGTAATTAACCATTTCGTTCGATTCCCAATACCGCTTCAAATACCTCGGCCCATGATGATTGGAACGATTGTTGTTTGAAGCTTTCTTTTGATTCCCCATAAAAAATTGAACGCGTACCTATTTTCTTTCCATCGAGATAGATGGATGCCCTGCCGACCACTTCCGGGATTTTCCTTTTATCTTTCCAATCCTTCTGAGGCTTCAACAATTTCATTTTCACATTGACCAACTTTGTCTCTTCTTTTGTTAGTGGGTACGAAAAATCCTTTTTAATGTAGACATGCCCTTTATATATTTTATTTTCCAAGTTCTTTACCATGCCTTCAGGTAAAATTTCTGTTGGCTTATAATCCTTAAAGGCGGCTTCGTACATTTGAATATGATCATTCCAATCATCCGGACCATTCAATGTCACTGCAATCAGATCATGCCCGTTTTTTGTTGCCGTCGTGACCAAGGTACGTTTTGCTAGTTTGGTATACCCTGTTTTCCCCCCTGTGCAATACTCATATAATTGTGTAAGTAGGCGATTTTTGTTTTTCCATACATAATCCCATTGTTCTGTGGAATTAGGTGCCCTATGTTCCTTTGTGCCGGCAATCTTTACATACGTTTCATTTTGCATGGCATAACGAGTGAGTATGGCCATATCATATGCGGTTGAATAATGATTTTTCGTATTATCCAAACCATGTGGATTTGAAAAATGAGTATTTTTCATCCCGATTTCTTCCGCCTTTTGATTCATCATCCAGACGAATCCATCCAGGCTTCCGCCAACCTTTTCACTGATTGCGACTGCTGCATCATTGCCTGAACGAAGCATCAAGCCATAAACCAAATCTTCGAGCTTAATTCTTTCACCTTCTTTTAAATAAAGGGATGATCCCTCCGTCCCGAAGGCAGTACTGCTCACCTTCACTTTTTCATCCATTAGTCCCGATTCAATAGCCAAGATAGCCGTCATTATTTTCGTAATGCTTGCTATACGATTCTTTTCATGGGCATTCACTTCATAAATGACCCTTCCGCTATCCTCATCCATTAAAATCGCACTATGGGCACTTACGGAAACCTTTGCTTTGGCGCTTTGTAAGGGTGCCATAAAAGACAACAGGAGAAGGACGATACACAAACTTGATAACCCTTTATATGAAAAACGCATAAGTGCCCCCTCGTCTCTTTACTTGTTTTTGTACAAGTTTATGCAAATGGACAAGGGTTATGAATAAAAAGAATGTAAACCTTCATGATATCTCCATATTTTCAAAGATCATTTCCAATAAATAAAAAAATCGATAGGAGGAMAGTCCCCTATCGATTTAGTGTTCTATCATACTAATAATKCAGCGATTTCATCTATTTTCTTAGCGCCGAATACCACTTCTTCATCATTGATGATCATAGCCGGCACGCTCATGACTTTATATTTCTTCTTAATTTCCTGGAAATTGCTTATATCGACCATTTCAGCTTCAACGTTAGGGTTTTCAATCGCTATGCGCTGTGCACCCACTACAACGTCTGGACAGTAGTGACATGCCAACGAAACCATAACCTTAATGTTCGCTTTTTTACTGATTCCCTTAATTGAATTCAATACGGCTGAATCCAATGCCTGACCTGGTCCGGCCAGGTTATAGATAGCCAAGATGAAGGAATTCAGCTCATGGCCGCCTGGTACACCGTGGTATTTGACGCCGCTGTATTCACCTTTTGAATTTAAGAGGGAAACGACTGGGAACTTATCTGCATTGATTTTTGCTTCAATTTCCGTATTTTCCCCCTTGTTGTATAACTCAAGATGAAGATTATCGCCTAATTCCGCAACATCCAACAAGAAGTCTCGCAATTCGACTGATTTTGGCAAACTTTCATCGACGATGGACACCAATGTAACGTCGCTCTCCATCTTGCCGAAGATTCCCTTCAGTTGGCCACGTAACGCATCACTTAATAAAGCGCTCTTTCCTGCTGGGACAGCGGCCTGTTCTTTTTTCGCCGGTTTTTCAACTTCAGGTTCATCTTTAATGCCTAAACGATCTTTTTCTTCAGCAATATATTTGCCGGCATCCGTTGCTGCAATCGCTCCGTCAGATACAGCGGTGATAATCTGGCGCAAAGATTTTGGCCTTAGGTCGCCCGCCGCATATACACCCTTCACATTAGTATTCATATCATCATCCGTGAGAATGTAACCAGCATGGTCCATTTCGATATGGCCAGTGAAAATCTCTGTTTTCGGCTCGTAACCAATGAAAACGAATACTCCAAACGTACTGTCTTCGTTCGCCTTATATTCAAATTCTTCTTTAGTCTCGTTATTGATGAAACGGGCACTTTGAATCATCCCGTCCCCATATACCCCAAGGATCTCCGTATTGAATTTCACTTCAATCTTATCATTTGCCATCACTTTATCAACGATGGACGGGGCACACGAGAAGCTTGATTCCCGGGCGATGATTGTAACTTTTGTAGCAAAGCGTGTCAGGAATATAGCTTCTTCGGCGGCTGCATACCCTGCCCCGATAACGAAAACTTCCAACCCTTCAAAGAACTCGCCATCACAAGTTGAACAATAAGCTACACCGCGTCCAGTGAATTCCTCTTCACCCGGAAAGCCCAATGTTCTTGGAGTAGCACCCGTTGCGATGATGACGGCGCGGGCCTGGTAGTCCCCACCAAGGGTTTTAACGACTTTGATCTCACCGGAGAAATCCACGCCCGTTACATCGGCTTTGGCGAATTCCACGCCAAAATCTTCATTTTGAAGCTTCATTTCTTCAACTAACCTTGGGCCCGAAATATGGCGGATACCAGGATAATTGGCTATTTCCGATGTAGTTGCAGCTTGTCCGCCGCCAGTTCCTTTTTCAAGAATTATTGTCTTTAGTTTAGCTCTTCCTGCATAAACGCCCGCTGAGAGGCCTGCAGGACCGCCGCCAATAATTAATAAATCATATATTTTTTTCATATTTGTTCTCCTTGCTGAAAGAAAATGCGTGCTAAACTGATTATTTTGAAAAACAAAAGGCACTTATTTTAGGTAAGTGCCTTTTGTCATTAGATCTTGTCGGACGAATTGTCCCAGTAATCGTAATCAATTGCTGGATATATCCATTAATCAAAGAAATGGATCATCCCATTAAAAATTAAAGTTTACCTACAAGGTCTAGGCTTGGTTCAAGAGTAGCTTCACCTGGAGTCCATTTTGCAGGGCAAACTTTATCTCCGTGTTCTGCTACGAATTGTGCAGCTTGAACTTTTCTCACAAGTTCTTCTGCATTACGGCCAATCCCTAAGTCATTAACTTCGTATGCTTTAATTTGTCCTTCTGGATTTACGATGAAAGTTCCGCGTAGAGCCAATCCATCCTCTTCGATTAATACACCGAATTGACGGGATAAAACGTTTGCTGGGTCAGCTAACATTGGATATTGAATTTTACCGATTGTATCAGTAGCATCAGCCCAGCCTTTGTGGCTGAAATGAGTATCTGTTGAAACTGAGTAAACTTCACAACCAATTTCCTTGAATGTTTCATAATTATCTTGAAGATCAGCTAATTCAGTTGGACATACGAATGAGAAGTCAGCTGGATAGAAAAAGAATACTGCCCATTTTCCTTTAACATCTTCAAGTGTAACTTCTTTGAATTCTCCTGCATGGTAAGCTTGTACTTTAAAATCTTCAACTTGTTTATTGATCAATGACATAATAAATTCCTCCAATAGCTATTTTTTTATATGCTCCTATTTATAGTAATTATTAAATAGAAATTAGTCAATAAATATACCTTAATAATTTTCAAGTTCACAAATTAGTCACAGTTTTTATATTGATATAAATTAATTATTTTAAAAAACCCATGGCACTTCAAAATCGCCTCTTTAACACATTTTAAATGTTATTTTAAGGTTAAAAACAAGACACATGCTCATTATTTCAGAAATTGATATCATCCCCTTTCCAATCAAATAAAAATGTTCAAATGAGAATCAATGGCCGTTTCAAATAAAATTGTCAGTCATCCCTTTATATCATTGCCATATTTTCCCTAAAAGATTCTTAATACAGGATTTTCTGACAAAAAAAAAAACGAACCATCACGGCTCGTCTGCGAATTGGTTTTCCTTAGACATTTCTTTATTTTATCAATTATTGTTTTTTCCAAATAAGCTTCTTCGCTTCTGTGAACCTTACCGCTGTTTGCGGCCAGTTTACAACGTCCCACCATTTGTCCACATACCCTGCCCGATTATTTTTATATTGCAGGTAATAAGCATGTTCCCATACATCAAGAACAAGGATTGGGATCGTATCCCACTGGGTCAACACCATATGCAATTCCGATTGAAGTATTTCTAGCCGCCGCGCACGTGGAACCCAGACTAAAATCGCCCAGCCAACACCTACTACCTGTTTGGCCGCTTCACTAAAATGACTTTTAAACGCTGCAAAGCTTCCAAAATCCTTCTCAATCTGTTTAAGTAAATCTCCCTTTGGCTGTCCGCCTCCTCCTGGAATCATCACTTCCCAAAACAGCGTATGGAGATAATGGCCTGACCCATGAAAAGCTGCTTCCTTTTCCCAATGCTTCAACAAGGAAAAATCTTTCGTCTCCCTCGCTTTTTGCATCATCAATTCCGCTTTATTCAGCCCATCGACATATGCTTGATGATGCTTATCATGGTGCAGAAACATTATTTCCCTTGAAATCGTCGGTTCCAACGCTTCATAGGCATAAGGTAATGGCGGAAGTGTATGCCTCCCAATCGGCACTGATTGCCTTTCCTGTATACTGAATTCTCTAGCGAGTTCTTCAATTTCTTGGTATACCCGTGCCATCTCTTCCTCAATCAGGACCATATCCTCATCATCCATTTCTTCCTCATTCAAACCTTTTGTCAACTGGGAAAGTCGTTCAATGTTTGACAACAATTGCGAATCGGTGATATCGATCTTCTCAAGATATTCCATGACTCCATCAACCCATTCACTTACGTCTTTTGCATACTCTTCTACATCAGACATCTTCGAACCTCCTCTTAACCTTCATGCACTTTTAATCATCAAAGTATTTTATGTTTCGATTAAGCGGAGATTCCATTTATAGCTAAAAAAACAGCTAGGCCTGTTAAGCCTAGCTGCTTCTCTATCTTGACTGTAACATTTTCGTCCGGTAATCCGTTTCATAAAACTCCAATTCTTCACGCATGGTCTGGAATCCACTTTCCACGGCCTTCAGAATGGAGATTATGCTGTCAGGTACACTTTGGTGAAATTTAATCGAGTTTTTTCCTGTATAGGCAGATCTGCTGTCCTCAAACCACCGATCTGATTTTGGGGAAAAGTATTCTTCGATACATTGATGATAAACTCTATAAAGCGTCTTTTCAGCTGCAGCTTTATTGAAAACATCATTTTTCAGAACGATTTGGCAAGCCTCCAAGCCCTCTTCACAACTTACAAGCATTCTTCTTAAACTAGAAAGGATCCCTTTATAATAGGTTTCATCCCCGCTTTTTTCCTCTTGCAGCTTAGAATAGGTCGTCTCATTTATAAATTCTTCTAGTTGAGCCACTGTCGTTTCTAAAAACCCTTTTACATCCTCAAGCTGAGATTTTACCAATGTATTCCCCAACCGTGAACCCTCCTCAAAATGATTAAGATTGAATATAATAGTCAACATGTGATTCTATATCATATGGTTTAGCTTGGTCAATAGATATAAACACTTTCTCCAATTTTTCAAAATCTATATTTTCGAAATAACCAGCCAGCTCTTTTTCTGCATTTATATATATACGTTTTCGGTTAACCAGGCTCGGGTCTTTGAGCAGACAGACCATGGCAATGATATCGGCCATATAAATATCCCGGTTAGGGCTTTTGAATAGAGGATTGGCGGGATATGGGGTCCAAAGAGTGACCATCTCATCAAAATAGCGAAGATACAGTACATTCAGCGTCTTTTCTTCTCCATCCTTTATGTATTGTATAACGGATCGATTAAAGAAGTCCTCAGGTGAATTTGACTTTTCCTTTTCAAGCMCAAATCCATTGCATGCCACAATTCGCACCCGCAATCCCCCCGCATTCATTTTTTTCTATATTATCACAATTCAGGAAAAAATGTTATTCGATTGTTTGCTGAAATTTTTCAAAAAACAGATCGGCTTCACCATTTTCAAAGCTATCATCCGAATTATCCGCGAGCGGCGGTAATTCATCTATGGAATTTAGGCCGAAGTAATCCAAAAACTCTTTTGTTGTCCCATATAAATAAGCCCGGCCGGATCCTTCAGCACGTCCTACCTCTTTTATTAAGACTTTCGTGACAAGTGTATGGATGGGGCGTTCCGTTTTGACCCCGCGAATTTCATCAATTTCAGCTCTAGTAATCGGCTGCTTATAGGCAATGATGGCGAGTGTTTCCAAAGCTGCCTGTGACAAACCTTGTGTGCTTGTCGTTTCCACCAGTCTTTTCAGGTAATCCGAGTGTGCTTTTTTTGTCGTCATTTGATAAACACCCGCTATTTCAATCACCTGAATCCCGCGTACATCCGATATATATTCTTCCTTTAAACTTTCAACGATGTCTCTTGCTTGATATTCCGTAATTTCAAGGACAGAGGCAATTTGTTTGACGGAGAGTCCTTCATCTCCTGTTGCAAACAATAATGCCTCAAGAATCCCTTTCCAATTAATAACTTCCAACTTGCTCTACACCTTCCTTAGCAGCAATCATGATTTCCGAAAAATTATCTTCCTGTTCAACGATGATTTCATTTAGTTTCATTAATTCCAGTACTGCCATAAAAGTGATGACGATATGCTCTTTAACCGGAAGCGAAAACAGTTCAAAAAAACTTTTCTTCCCTTTAATTGATTGTAACTCAATCATGATTTCATCCATTCGTTTTTCTATCGATATCTCTTGTTTCGTTACTTTCGTGTAAAGCGGCTTTTGTATTTTTTGCCTTCGGAGCAGTTTTTGCAGAGCTCCGAGCATATCGTATAGACTTATATTCAACTCTTGTTTATCACTTTCCGCTTCTTTAACATATACAGATAAATCACTTGGGGGTTTAGTGAACATCAGGCTGCGTTCTTCTTCCATCCCTTTAAACTCTTCAGCTGCATACTTATACTTTTTATATTCTAATAGTTTCTCCACAAGCTCATCCCGTGGATCTTCTTCAAATATTTCTCCATCTTCATCAATCAATTGTTCATCTTCATGCTTTGGAAGCAGCATTTTACTCTTGATGGCAAGCAGTGTTGCAGCCATCACCAAATATTCGCTGGCCACATCCAATTCCAGGTGCTGCATCGTATGGATGTATCCTAGGTATTGATCTGTAATATCAGCCATCGGAATATCGTAGATGTCTATTTCAAGGCGATTAATCAAATGCAGGAGTAAATCCATCGGACCTTCGAAAGCGTCAATTTTTATATTATAACCCATTAAATTACCCCATTTAAATCTAATTGGCCGATAATAGGCCTATTTCTTTTACTAATCAAGTATAGTGGATTGCCGCCCTTTATCCAATAATAATAATTTAGGACCTTAGAAAAGTTCTTAAAAGGGATTTGTGAAATTGGGTCAATGCCCAATCACATTCTCAAATCCTACATAGTCTAGAAATGTAAGAACAGCAGAACAAAGGAGGTACTTATTATGGGTGCAGGTGGTTTTGGGCACGGCGGCGGTTTCGCGTTTATTGTAGTATTGTTCATTTTATTAATTATCGTCGGTGCTAGTTGGTGTTAATTGACTTATGAGTCAAGCTGATTGCCTTGCAATCGGCTTTCTTTATTTTCCAAGAAAAAATTCTATGCTAAACTTAGGGTGGATACATGGCGGATATCTAGCTATGGAAAATGGCTTTTAGCCTTACCTTGGATGATTTCATCAAACAAAAGGGGTGCTCGTATTGAATTACGCGGAAGACTACCTTTCTTTCCTTGTCCATTTCCATGGAACAAGGGATTACTTCGAATGTCATGAAATTCTTGAAGAATATTGGAAGGAAACCGCTCCAAAAGAACGTGACTCCCACTGGGTCGGGCTCATCCAAATTGCGGTTGCCCTATACCATGATCGCAGGGAAAACAAAAAAGGGGCTGCAAGGACACTTGCTAAAGCCCTTGCAAATCTCCACTCTAAACAAGCCGAGCTCCTGAAATTGGGGCTCGATCCAGAAAAACTGTTCAAATTGCTCGAGGACACACATGAACGGATGCTATCCCAAAAGCCATATGAAAGCATTAATCTTCCGATAGMGGATCAAGGGTTGATCGAAAAATGCCAATCCATGTGTTTGCAGGAAGGGTACATATGGGGCGAAGGTAGCGACATGGCTAATTTATCAATTGTTGATAAACATTTATTGCGCGACCGTTCGGATGTCATTTCTGAAAGGGCTCGGCAGCTATCCCTTCGAAAAACAGGAATGGAGGACCGCCCTTAAAGGTGATCCTCCATTCCCACTTTCATATTAGACTTCTTCACACCTGTCAAGAAAGCTTTCCGTAAACTCATTTGCTTTTAGTTCTTTATCAGGATATTGCTCCTTGATGGCCCTTACCATCGTTTTACCGATACCTTGCTTCCGAAAGGATGGATTTACAGAAATATGCTGTATCTCAATGTGGGTTGGAGAGACTTCTATTCCGATCAAGCCCGTAATCTCTTCATCTTTCCATAAGAACAGCTGTAGGTTTTCATCCGTTTCATAATTCTTCATCGTATTCCGAAGCGTTTTTATCTCTTTTTCATTTGGCATGAAAGATAATAATCCCATGGCAAACTTCTCATAACTTTTCTTATACTTAATCAACATAATATCCCTCGTTACTAAATAACGTTTTTATTATCTACCTGTTTCTAATTAATTCGCTTAGAATAATAAGCTCACATATAACATTTCCATCATACATAAAAAATTCGTTCGTTTCAACATCACTTTCAGCACTTGATTTATCGATGTGCTATGTGCTAAGCGATAAACAGCCAATATATGATTCCCCACATCAAAGCGATAATAAGCATCATAAGTAAAAGAGTTTTATTGCTTTTCCTCATCCCATACTCCTTTTATGAATGGTCCAAATATTTAAATAACGAATTCATTCTACTATAACTTAACACAATCTGACAAATATCCTTGCAATCTTGCTTCGATTTTACTACATTGGTAAAGTGGCCTTAGATTCATAGAGTGCATAATAGGTATAAAAGACAAGATGCAATCACTTCCTCCTTTGAAAGAGCTATAGCTATTTTGTGCTATATAAATATTTTTCAGGAAAATATGTATCCTTTTTATCCTTTGTTTCGTCAAATACTATGAATCTTTATTTAAAACGCCGCTCTTTTAATGAAAGATCTCAATTCAGCAGGAAAAGTTAAGGAGGATTATCATGAAAAAAACGAATAAATGGGTCTTTTTAACCATTTTTTTATGTCTATTATTGCCATATAAAGCTTTTGCAGATGCAGCTGTTGGTGAAATGACCGTCACACTAGGAGAAAATTTGACAAATGAACAAAAAAATATGGTTTTGTCTGAAATGAAAGCCCCTAATGATGTTGAGGTTCTAACGGTTACAAATGCGGAGGAACATGAATACTTAGGAGACTATATCGCCAGCCGGCTGATTGGTACAAAAGCTATTTCATCCTCTGCCATTACTTTGGAGGAAAAAGGCACTGGACTTAAACTGGAGTCGAAAAACATTAACTGGGTCACAGACGAAATGTATATCAACGCATTGGCAACTGCTGGAGTAAAAGATGCTACCGTTTATGTCACCGCACCTATACCCGTTTCCGGTACAGCAGCTTTGACAGGGGTCATTAAAGCCTATGAAATCTCTTCAGACAAGAAGATTCCGGAAGATGTGAAGCAGGCAGCGAATGAAGAAATGGTAAAAACAGCTAAATTGGGTGATGAAATCGGTACAGAGGAAGCCTCTGCACTGGTAACGAAAATCAAAGAGGAAATGGCTGAAAATCCTCCGGCCAACACTGAAGAGGTCCGCGATGTTGTCGAGTCTTCAGCAAAAGAACTGGGAATTGCCTTAAATGATAATCAAGTTCAAAGTTTAATTGATTTATTCAATAAACTAAAAGAATTGAATATTGATTGGAACTCTGTCGGGGATCAGCTTACTGCCGCCAAAGATAAGCTTTCCAATTTTCTTGAGTCCGAAGAGGGTCAATCATTCTTAGATAAATTGAAAGAAGTCTTCAGCAGTTTAATAGACGCGATCAAATCTTTTTTCAGCTGATTTGAATAAAAAAAGGATGGCCGATGCCATCCTTTCAGACTGTAGACAAACTCGAGGAAAATCGAGTTTGTCTATTTTTTATGAGTTGTACAATTTGGCCGTTGATTTCCACTCCAGGCACTCGCTTTCCGCGGGCGGTCGGGGAGCCTCCTCGGCTTTCGCCTTTGGTGTCTCCCCTAGACGCGCTTTTCCCGCAGGAGTCTCGTACCTTCCGTTCCAATCAACTTTGTCTTACCTTTTAGATAAACACTTTTGTTTTAAAATAGAAGTATTAAAACTTGAGGTGATGAGGATGCTTTCTAAACATGATTCTATTCAGCGAGATCAACTTGAAATGATTATGTTAGATCAACTGGTGCCACCGCACCATTTGGTTCGTAAAATGGAGGCTGCCATTGACTTCACTTTCATTTATGACTTTGGTGAAAGAGATGTATTCATAGGTAGGACGCCCAAGTATTGATCGAGTTATTTTAGTTAAACTGACATTCATTCAATATACCTTCGGTATTCGTTCCATGCGTAAAACGATTGAAAAAGTTGAAACCAATATGGCTTACCGTTGGTTCTTTGGCTATGGTTTCCATGATAAAGTACCTCCTACTCCACGTTAGGGAAAAATTATGAGCGACGCTTTAAAGATACAGACCTGTTTGAACAGATTTTCTATCACATTTTAATGACAGCTGCTAATAAAAAGTTAATAAGTGCTGAACACGTTTTCGCAGATTCCACACATGTGAAAGCCAGTGCGAATAAACGGGAATTTGAAAAGAAAATCGTTCGTAAAGAAACACGAGCGTATCAAGGGCGTCTTCAAGAAGAAATCAATCAAGATCGTGAAAACCATGGAAAGAAGCCTTTTCCATCAGATAAATTTGATAAAGAAAAGACCAAAGAGATTAAAGAAAGCTACTATGTGAAAGATGAACGAACAAAACAGTTTGCCTATTCATTCCACGCGGCCGCAGACCGCAACGGTTTTGTATTGGGAACGATTGTAACACCTGGAAATATACATGACAGTCAGATCTTAGAGCCACTAGTTGAACAWGTGATTGAGAAAGTTGGAAAACCGGAAGCCGTTGCCGCAGATGCAGCTTATAAAACACCRGCGATTATAAGCTACCTATTTAACAAAGAAATCATACCGGCTTTACCTTATACACGTCCGTC
>NZ_JBFUHM010000064.1:0-22577 GCF_056402395.1 Peribacillus sp. P4_B1 | reverse complement strand
CGACGATATGACCAGCCTTCCTCCAACTTCAAACGAACAACTTCTCGCTTTAATTCTTCTGTATATGTTTGAAACGTTTGCCCCTTTTTTGCCATAGAAAAATCCCCTCTCAGATAGACTGTTAAGAACATTTTATCATGCTCTCTTTTTACTCTGTCTACCTGTAGGGGATAATACCAGCCACAAAATCTCATGTGGCTGTTTTTTTAGCATAATGTATTTTTTAATCGTACATAGTGAAGTCTGTAATCTCCCTGTACTTATATCTGGTTTACAGAGAACAAAAAGATAGGCCACTCGGCCATACTCCGAGCAGCCAGCAATAGTAAACCATTCGGGTAAAAAAGGGAGGGAATAAGTCGCAACAGCTAAAAACCATCACGCCTTATTTAGAAGTCTTCTTCAAAACTTCCATACTATTACTTTATCACAGGCAAAATGAATAAGTGTCCATTTATCGTTCGCGAATCGTTCGCCTTTCCTTTTGCCTTTCCGATGCAAGATGGGCTGAAAATACCCCGTTGAATTCGTTATAATCCAGATTGTGTATAATTCACAGGCACACACCTTATCTTACAGTCCCAAGGGAATATCACGTTTCCTAAAAATGAATTGAACAACCGCCAGGTTGAAGTGAATTTAAAAGGACAAAAAGAAAAAGAACACACAAAAAAGAGGAAATCACCAATCGATTTTCCCCTGCATTTTATTGAGTTCATCTTGTTTAATCCCTATGTAAATTAAGGTTTCTCGTTGATCCGTGTGATTCAGGATCTGTTGAAGGGCTACGACATCGTTGAATTTCTTGTAATGATTATACCCGTATGTCTTTCGAAGGGAATGGGTCCCGATTCGTTCCAGTCCGAATTCCTCCGCCAATTGACTCAAAATCACATAGGCCATCCCCCTTGTAATCGGTTTGTTTTTTCCGTTTCTACTTTTAATCAAATATTCATTCGAGGTTTTGTCTTTCACATAGGTCCGAATTGCCCGTTTCAATTCATTCAACATCTTCACTTCTTTATGTTTATCCGTCTTCTTTTCCTTCAGGACAATGTCCCATCCTTGCACATCCCTTACCCTTAAACGAAGAATATCCGAGATACGCAATCCCGTATGAATCCCGAGCAAAAACATGATGTAATTTCGTTCATTATTCTGTTTCAGGAAGTCTTTCATATCCTGCAGCAGGACCTTATCACGAATGGGTTGGACCACGTTCATTCGAAACACCCCCTTTTTTATAGACTTCTATTTTCAAGGCGAAGGCCAGGCGCAACATGGCCTCTCCTTTAATGGCATAATACTTGGTTTTTCCTAGCCCTAATTCAGTCCAAATTAACAGGTCGTAACCGTGTTGATCATGGAGAAGATACTTTTTCACAATGATCAATTTCTCGATGTCTTTCAAACTATTCACCGCATCGTGCATTTTAGTTAAACAATCCGCTCGGTTTTGCTCAAATTCAATCCGTTCAAGTGCTGCATCTTCCGTGCTGGAATGAAACGCGTTGGTATTAGTAGGAGGAACCAATGAATAGGATGGTGTCACTTTTGGCATTAAAAAAATAGGCAGTGTGATTAAGAAATCTCGATATTCTACAATCGCGTTTTCGACTTCTCTTTTGTTCTTTTTTTCATCAACAACCGGCATATCACTTCTTCTTTTCATGTGTCCTAGCACCTCCTTTTATTAATTCGGAAATTGACGATCTAATTCATCATAAGTATATTGTACATAACGACTTGGCTTTACCGGACTGAAGGCACCCGTCCGTTTGTCCGTCCGATAAGAATCCACTTTCCACTTGATCACATGCTTGATTTTTCTTTGTGTTATTTCTTTTCCCATTTCAATTACCTTCTCTCTTTTTCTCAATAAAAAAGGACATCCATTGAAAATAGGAAATCTCGTTTCCTACATTTAATGAATGTCCTCCAATTTTTTCCGGCCAGACGTTTATGCAATTGTTCTTTACTTTACTCGGATTTCTTCTACAACAATGGATGCTTTAATCGTATGCACACATTAAAGGATTTGATGATTTGAATTTGAATGATACGGCTTTGTACCTTCTTTTTTCAGATAATCGGTAATGGCCTCTTCCACTTCTTTGCTATCCAGTTGAATTTCTTTAATTAATTCCATTATCTAAAGCCTCCTCAGGTGAATTTTAATTGGTAAAGACCTACGTAAAGTAAAACTTAAATCTAATTTAGTCTCAGGACTTATCAATAACACACATTTTATTCGTACTGTGCGGCCCTTTACTTTTTACAAGGTCGTAAATGAACACTAGAGAAGCGTAAGATGCTGGTGCGCTTCAAAAAATAATACGGACACCAGCCAGTTATTTACTCTAGGGTACCTCGTCTCGGGAATAATATTGTCTGGTGAAGTAAACAATATTCCTTGATCAATTGGAGCAAAAATGTTATCCCATCCATTATTAGGAGGTTAAACATGAATCTGATTAAATTCAAAAAAATAATTGCTCTCGGACTGGCTTTAATTTCCTTTTTCTGCTTTCAAATCGGCAACCAACTTAATTCCGCAAATGCGGCAGATTCTAAGCAAATTCCCAAGAATGATATGTTGACAATGAGCAACTCGCAAGAAAAGCTTACCTTCGTCATTATTCACGGGTCCTGGGCTGACGTCAGCCAATTTGCTGGAGTCTCTGCCGAGCTTCGCAAACTTGGCCATTCGGTTTATGTGCCGGAATTGCCAGGTCACGGTGTCTTAACAGACAAAAACGTAACTCATGAGCAAATCACGAATGCCGTCGTCGAATATATTGAGAAAAAAGGTTTGAAACATATCGTTCTTCTCGGACATAGCTTCGGCGGTACGGTTGTAGCAACAGTAGCCCAGCAAATCCCGGATCGGATCGACCGTCTCGTGTTTGCTAACGCTTTTGTTCCTCTAGACGGACAAAGCTTGTATGATCAACTTCCGCCGCCTATTCAAGAAACATTCAAACAACTGGCCGATGCTTCTGGTAACAATACGATTATGCTTCCATTCCCACTGTTCCGAGATGCCTTCGCAAACACGGCCAGCTTAGAGGAAGCGAAAGTGATGTACAGCAAGATTATGCCGGAACCTGCAAGACCTTTATTTCAAAAGCTCGATCTGAAAAAATTCTACAATCTGCAAATTCCGAAAAGTTATCTTAATTTGACGGAAGATATCGCTCTTCCGCCCGGACCGTTCGCTTGGCATACGAACCAATCCAGCCACCTCGGTTTTTACCGATACATTGAAGGCAAAGGAGACCACTTTACGACCTTCTCCATGGAACTAAAAATGATTGCCCATAAATTCGTGGAAGCCGGCAGACCATAAATAACAACAAAGAGGATTTGAAGCCCCTCTACGTTTATGAGGGGTTCAGCCATACATTATTAGTAAAACACCTTTTTGTTTCATGAAAGGGACTCTAATATATATCAACTACTAACTACTAATTCTGGAATTCCTAAAAATCACAGTTTGTGTCCACTATTCTTCATACACTTTAAATGTCATCAAAGAATTCTTTGCCACATTTCTTTTTGACAACCTTCTTTCCTATAGGTGTTGTAAATTTGGTAGTGGCATGAACTGCATTATTGTTTTGCCACATAATCTTTGTTTCCCCGTACCCACCATCTGGTGGATTCATGGGAGTCAGTTTTTGATTGCTCACAAAGTACACCATATTTTCTTCTAAATTAATTTTCACTTCCATCGCGCCCACTCCCGTTTTCTCATAGCATCCTGTTAATATAAGTAATTCTCTCTACTCTACATGCTGCTAGGACAGTATCATATAGCAGACCCATAAATTCTTCTCTGATATTCTTGCAACAGCTCATTCATTCTCGGCTTATTATTCTTTTTAAAATAAAGATTGAGTACTGATTTATCGTCATTAAAGTTCACCGTGTTTTTTTCGTATACCAGAAATTCAATCAACAAACGGAGTGATGTATGCTTGTATTTGATGGACTCATGATAAAGGTCCCTAACCGTCATGTCTGCGCTCCAGATTGAGGAAGACCCCATATTCTTTGATGAATGCTAGTGATATGGTTCCAATGGGACCATTTCTTTGTTCACCAATAATAATTTCTATGATGTTTTTTTGCTCTCCGATTCCTTATCGTAATAATCATCCCGATAAAGAAATCTAATCACGTCAGCGTCTTGTTCAATTTGGCCCGATTCCCGTATATCTGACATCATAGGCCGTTTATCTTGCCTTTGTTCTACCGCCCTTGATAGCTGACTTAAGGCTATGACACATACATCCAATTCCCTTGCCATATGTTTTAGCATCTAACTGATTTCACTTATTTCTTGCATCGGATTCCCTTTATGTTTGGCTGATCCTGTAATGAGCTGCAGGTAATCAATCTTGACCAGAATGTCTTTGTCTTCGTACTCCCTTTTCATCTTACGGACCTTCGCCCAGATTTGATTAACTGTAATACTAGAATTATCAAAGGTTCTTAGATTAAGGTTGCTAACATCTCCCATTGCGCCTGTTAGCTTTCCCCAATCCTTATCAACAAGGTTACTTGTGCGGATATGCTGCGCATTGATTCTACCGTTACTCGAAATCATTCTTTTTAACAATTGTTTTCTACCCATTTCAAGGGAGAAGATTGCGACTGCGTGTTTCTTCTGTTTTGCTACTCCCTCTGAAATGTTCAAAGCAAATGCCGTTTTTCCTACAGATGGCCGGGCAGCGATTACAATAAGGTCTTGTTTTTGTAATCCGGCTGTCATTCGATCTAATTCTGTAAACCCTGTAGGCATACCGGTAATTTCACCTTTTGGCGTTTCTAATTCATCGTAGACCGCAACTAAATCATTCTTTATGGATCCGTCATCATCGTCAGTCGAGTTATCTTCTAACCGCATCAGACATCGTATAGAAAAATATTAATCGACGAAAGCCTTGCTGCTCTGTTAACACGTCATGTCATTAAGCAAAAGGAAATAAAACTGAAATTGGCAGAAAGGTATCAAAACAACTCTTGTTTTCGAACGAGGGAATGGCCTCCCCTATTAAAAATCCACCTTACACAGGGCCTTTATTCGCATTTGTAGAAAAGCAGGAATTACAAAACATATAACCATTCATGGTTTACGACATACCCATGCTGTTTTACTTCTAGAATCCGGGGCCAGTTTAAAAGATGTGCAGGAACGCTTAGGACATAAATCAATATAAACAACAGCAGATGTCTATGCTCACGTGTCAAAGAAACTCGAAGAAAAAAGTGTTGATGGATATTCTAACTATATGAATTATGCTCAATTGAATATGAAATAGTATGAAATGTGGTCAAAATGTGGTCAGCCAGCCAGTTCCCTTTCATTTTATAAAAATAAAAAAAGCCTTGGTAACTGAGAAACTCAGTAATACCAAGGCTTTGAAACTATTAATACATTGACATATATTGTTCGCGTTCCCATGGGTGAACTTGTGTGCGGAACATATCCCACTCGATTTCTTTTGCTTCGATGAAGTGTTCAAGTAAGTGTTCACCTAGTGCTGATTTGATGACTTCATCAGCTTTTAATGTTTCCAATGCAGCATATAAAGTAGCTGGAAGATCAACGATGCCTACTTCTTCACGTTCTTCTTTATTCATAACATAGATGTTGCGATCAACTGGAGCTGGAGGAGTCAAGTCGTTTTTGATGCCGTCAAGTCCAGCTTTCAGTATAACAGCAAGTGCCAGGTATGGGTTTGCTGCTGGATCGACACTACGTACCTCTACGCGAGTACTCACTCCGCGTGAAGCTGGGATACGAATTAATGGGCTGCGGTTTTTAGCAGACCATGCAACATAACAAGGAGCTTCGTAACCAGGAACTAGACGTTTATATGAGTTAACAGTAGGGTTTGTTACCGCAGTGAAGCTTGGAGCATGCTTAATGATACCTGCGATAAATTGCTCAGCTGTTTTACTTAATTCCAATTTTCCTTCTGTATCATAAAATGCATTTTGGTTTCCTTTGAATAATGAAACGTTACAGTGCATACCAGATCCATTAACACCGAACAATGGCTTTGGCATGAAAGTTGCGTGTAAACCATGTTTACGGGCAATCGTCTTAACGACCAATTTAAATGTTTGGATGTTATCACATGCTGAGATTGCATCCGCATATTTAAAGTCAATTTCATGTTGTCCTGGAGCTACTTCATGGTGGGATGCTTCAATTTCAAATCCCATTTCTTCAAGCTCAAGAACGATATCACGACGACAGTTTTCTCCTAGGTCAGTAGGTGCAAGGTCAAAGTATCCGCCTTTATCATTCAATTCTAGAGTAGGCTCGCCTGCTGCGTCCAGTTTGAATAAGAAGAATTCAGGCTCAGGTCCAAGATTGAAATCTGTGAAGCCCATTTCTCTTGCTTCTGCAAGAACACGTTTTAGGTTAGCACGGGGATCCCCATCAAAAGGTGTTCCATCCGTATTGTAAATATCACAGATCAAACGTGCGACTTTACCTTTTTCGGAAGTCCAAGGGAAGATAACCCATGTATTTAAATCAGGAAATAGGTACATATCGGACTCTTCGATACGGACGAAGCCTTCAATGGAAGATCCGTCAAACATCATTTTATTATCAAGTGCTTTTTCCAATTGACTGACTGGGATTTCAACGTTTTTAATCGTCCCTAAAATGTCGGTAAACTGTAAACGAATGTACTTAACATTTTCTTCTTTCGCTAAACGAGTGATGTCTTCACGTGTGAACTTTGCCAATTTTTATTCCCCCTAATAATCATTCATAAAATCATATTTTTTATTGAAAAAAACGAGACATATCCCCTTGTCGAAGAGATGTTCGATGCTTACTTCCTTGTAAAAGCTCGGCACGCAGAAGCTTGCGAAGCTCCTCATCACTAAGGTCACGTCTTATTTTTTCCGCTTGTTCTAAATCTTGGGTAGGTAAATTCTGTTCCTTTACAGTGAAAATTTTTTTTATGCCGGCCAGATTGACTCCTTGTTCGATTAAGTCTTTAATCTCAAGCAGTCGATCGATATCGTTTAAAGAAAAAACCCGACGATTTCCATCTGTTCTCATAGGAGTAATAAGTTGATGCTCTTCGTAATACCGAATTTGGCGTGCAGACAACTCAGTTAGCTGCATGACGATTCCGATGGAAAAAAGAGGCATAGAACGCCGAATGTTGTTGCCGTTCATTCTTAGCATCCTCCTTTGTTTATCTTAAAATAATCATATACCATGTTATTAAACATGTCAATCTGATGTTACATTTTATGACGTCATTTTTTTCAGAAGAGTTAAATGATTTGTAACTACTCAAATATTACGACTATTGTTTATGGGAGGAATCCATTGATTTGGACTCCCATTACGTAAATTACATATTCTCTTTTACAGTTGAATCAGTTTTTTATCCATCAATGCATTCACAGCGGTCAATACTGCTATTTTAACATGGGCATAGGTCAAGCCGCCTTGAACGTAGGCAACATACGGAGCCCTTGTTGGACCATCTGCCGTCAGTTCAATGCTGGCTCCCTGTATAAAGGTGCCCGCAGCCATGATTACATCGTCTTCATATCCTGGCATATATGCAGGATATGGTGTCACGTGCGAATTGATTGGCGATGCATATTGGATGGCTTGACAGAAGGCAACCATTTTATCCCGGTCATCAAATTGAACAGATTGAATCAAATCTGTACGCTTCGCATCCCATTTAGGATATGTATTCATACCGATTTTTTCTAAAAACGCAGCTGTGAACATGGCTCCTTTTACAGCTTGGCCCACGACATGCGGTGCAAGGAAGAAACCTTGGTACATTTCCTGCAGACTATAAAGGGAAGCACCTGCTTCAGCCCCTATTCCAGGTGATGTTAATCGATAAGAACACGCTTCAACAAGGCCCTTTTTACCAACAATATATCCACCGGTTTTCACTATCCCGCCACCTGGGTTTTTAATCAGTGAACCAGCCATTAAATCTGCTCCGACATGACATGGTTCTAGTGTTTCAACAAACTCTCCATAGCAATTGTCCACGAACACGACGATTTTCGGATTAATGGCTTTAACAAAGGAAATCATTTCCTTAATCTCTTCAATCGTAAAGGAAGGGCGTGTAGCATACCCTTTTGACCGTTGTATACCGATCATCTTAGTATTTGGTTGAATGGCTTGTTTAACGGCGTCGAAATCAACGGATCCCGCTTCCGCTAATGGAACGGCCTTATAGCTGATTTGAAAATCGCGCAAAGATCCGATACCCGATCCCCTGATACCGACAATCTCTTCCAAAGTATCATATGGCTTTCCAGTTATGTATAACAATTCATCACCCGGGCGCAATATGCCGAACAGTGCAGTGGAGATGGCGTGTGTGCCTGAAATAATTTGCGGGCGTACCAATCCAGCTTCCGCACCAAAAACATCTGCATATATCAATTCAAGCGTATCGCGGCCTGTATCATCATATCCATACCCTGTTGTCGGGATGAAATGGGAATCACTCACCCTATGTGCTTGAAAACTTTGTAATACACGAAATTGATTTTCTTCAATTCGTTCGTCGACTTGCTTATGTAACGGAGAAATCATTGCTTCCACGTCCTGGGCAATGTTTTTCAACACTTCTCCATTTGTTAACTGCTGATACATCAAACTTCCCCTTTATAATGAATATTTCTCAAGCTGCCCGGTTAATGGATGATCAGCTAGACAAAAACCTTTGCATTCATATCTTTCCGATTCTTCATTAAAGGAGAGAGTGCGCAATATGGTTTCATTTTTCAGCTGTGATAATAGTTTACCCTCACTCGACGGCAGGAAAACATAATACGGGACCATTTCTTCAATCACGTATTTTTCAATTTCTTCCATAATTTGATTCAAGTCCGATTGTTCATAGGCACTGATCATTAATGAAGCATGACTGGAAGACCTAACAAAATCAGCATGAATCCGATCTTTCTTATTATACAACGTTAGCTGTGGAATGGAAGGGACTTCTAAGTCATTTAGCAAATCCTGCACCGTTTTCTGATGATTAAAGTAATCCGTACTTGAGGAATCGACCACATGGAGCAATAGGTCAGCTTCCTTCACTTCTTCCAGAGTCGAGCGGAATGCGGCGATTAAAGATGTCGGCAAATCTTGAATGAATCCTACCGTATCCGTCAGCAGCACGGTAAATCCGCTGGGAAGAATCGCTTTTCGTGTCATGGGATCCAGGGTAGCGAACAACTGGTTCTCTTCGAATGAATCCGCCTCCGTCAAACGGTTGAACAGCGTCGATTTACCTGCATTCGTGTATCCCACGAGGGCAATTTGAAAGGTTTTATTACGTTTCCTTCTATCACGATAGCGTTCACGATGCTTGACAATGCCACTTAATTGTTGCTTGATTTCATCTATTTTCCCACGAATGTGGCGACGGTCGCTTTCCAGCTTCGTTTCTCCAGGGCCCCTGGTTCCGATTCCGCCTCCAAGCCTGGACATCGCGGTCCCCTGTCCGACCAAACGCGGTAATAAATATTGGAGCTGAGCAAGTTCAACCTGCAGCTTCCCTTCCCTGGAACGCGCCCGCTGAGCAAATATATCTAATATGAGCTGTGTCCGGTCAATGATCCTTGCCTCCAATTGTTTCGAAAGGTTTCGAATCTGGCTCGGGGATAGTTCATCATTAAAGATAAATAAATCCGGCTCAAGCTCCTCTTCCAGATTTCGAAGCTCCTCCACTTTTCCTTTTCCTATATATGTAGCTGGATCGACGCTTTCCCTTTTCTGGGTGATGGTCATTAACACCTCACCATTCGCCGTCTTCGCCAATGAAGCCAGCTCATCGAGTGAATATTCAAAACGTTCAGTAGGCTCTGTTGTTTGACACCCAATCAACACGGCCGTTTCCTTTGATGATTCTTCCAAATCATGCACCACCTTCTTGAAGATTTCAGTTAATCATAACAAAAAAATTGACTATATAAAAATTTCCTTAAAACAAAGCTTTTACCGTTTTAAAAATTCCGATAACATGCTAAAATCAAATTTGACTTTACCATCAAAATCGAAAAGACATAGAGGGAATTCATATGACATGGGAAGTATTAAGCATCATAGGTACGATTGCATTCGCCATTAGCGGAACCATCATTGCCATGGAAGAAGAGTATGATATTTTAGGAGTTTATATTTTAGGAATCATAACCGCTTTTGGCGGAGGGGCAATTCGGAACCTGCTGATTGGTGTCCCCGCTTCAACGTTATGGGATCAAAGTTTCTATTTTGCCATCGCTATAGTAACCATCACCATCGTTTTTGTATTCCCTACAAACCTTTCAAGACACTGGGATAGATGGGGAAACCTCAGTGATGCCATTGGCCTTTCTGCCTTTGCCATCCAAGGCGCGATGTATGCCGTGGAACTTAATCATCCAATGAGTGCCATCATTGTATCTGCGGCATTAACCGGGTGCGGAGGCGGGATACTTCGTGACGTACTGGCCGGAAGAAAGCCATTGGTCTTCAGAAAAGAAATCTACGTAGTATGGGCCATCATAGCAGGCTTGGTTTTAGGCAGTGGTGTATTATCCCAGTCTTGGCAGCTTTATTCACTCTTCGCCGTCATTACGATATTGCGAGTCCTTTCTTACACTAATAATTGGCATCTCCCTAATAAAAAATGGGTGCCTAAAACATAAATTTGAAAAGCCCGCCATTTTGGTGGGCTTTTCCATGTCATTCTTTCTCATCATCCTCAAAAATCAAATCTTGGCTGGTTAGGGTCAGTAAATCGGCTTTTTCAAAAGAATCCTCCAATAAAAGCCGCATCGCCTGTGCCCTGATCGACTTTTCAAGAACATTTCGGATATAACGTCCGTTAGAAAATGAAATCGGCCCCCGGAATGAACGTAATATGATTAAATGTTCTTTTAATTTCCTTTCGGCCTCCCGATTCATTAGATATTCCCTTTCCTGCAGCATCCGATCGGCTATTTCCATTAACTGATCAATCGTATAATCCGGAAAGTCAACAACAAGCGGGAACCTGGAATGTAGGCCAGGATTTAGGCTAAGGAAATAATCCATTTCCCTTGAATATCCAGCAAGGATCAAAATGAATTCGTGTTGACGATCCTCCATATGCTTGACAAGCGTATCTATGGCTTCTTTACCAAAGTCCTTTTCGCCGCCCCTTCCCAAGGAATAGGCTTCATCAATAAATAAGATCCCGCCAATGGCCTTTTTAATTAAATCCCTTGTCTTTTGGGCAGTATGACCAATGTATTCCCCGACCAAATCTGCCCTCTCCGCTTCAATTAAATGCCCTTTCGATAGTACATTCATTTTTTGAAACAACTTACCTATTAAACGTGCAACCGTTGTTTTCCCAGTTCCGGGATTTCCTTTAAACATCATATGCAGCGCTTGCCGGCCAGTCTTCAGCCCCTTTTCCTCACGTTGTTTATTGATGTAAATCCAGGCATATATTTCTTTTATCATCCGTTTCATTTCTTCCATTCCGACCAGCGATTTCAGGTCATCTTCAATCTCTTTCAACGCTACATGCTGGTGGGGGATTTCTTGCACCAAAATTTCTTTTATCGGCAGATCCTTTTGTAGCGCTTTTCTGTTTTCCGCATTAAACACAATATTGATTTGCCCGTTATTTTTCATACGGATCGGTTGTTCCAATGCATTCACCTCTCCATCTTGGACCCCTTACTCCACAATTTCCATTAGATTTATGATGGTAATAGGCATATGTAACATAGCCAAAACTTCCCCATCGGAAAATTCATTATTTCTTTTCGTGAATACCAAAGATTTCAGTTTAATTAGCCATATTCCTTTTCTAACGGCGACTTATTCTGACAGGATTTTTTCCTAAGAGGTTTTTTTACGACAAGTTTCATTCCCATCCACCAATTATTTATGTGGGATTGTCATTTCCTGCGGTTTCCCGGAAAATAATCCGTCCCTTATATATATTCAAAACAGGTACGTAAAATTATCGATTCTTTGAAAAAGAAACGTACCGTGCATACAAAAAAAACAGGTCGCAATAAGCGAAACCTGTTTTTCACATTCATATATATGATTATTCCTTCACTTCGTAATCAATCTGAACATTACGCTGTGGAGCGAATGTAGAAATCGCATGTTTATAGACTAACTGCTGTTTGCCCTCTGATTCAAATAAAACGGTAAAATTATCGAACCCTTTTACTTGTCCTCTAATCTGGAACCCGTTTAATAAAAATACCGTCACATACGTACCATCTTTCCGTAATTGATTAAGAAACTGATCTTGAATATTTACTGATTGTTTCATGTATTAGTCCTCCTCTTTTCTCTCTAAATTTATGTATTCGCCTTCATTGAAAAGCTTTCCTGCAATAAATCCAGATATTTCATGTATTTTTTTTGGAAAACCCTCGAGATCGGTCATATTAAACCAATTTACATCCATTTTATTCCGAAACCAAGTCAATTGCCTTTTTGCATATCTACGGGAGTTTTGCTTTAAAGTCTCAACCGCTTCATCCAATGAAGCTTTTCCATCAAAAAAATCATAGATTTCTTTATAGCCTATAGCCTGGATTGATTGGCAATCCCTCAAACCTTTTTCGTGAAAGGACTCCACCTCTTGAATCAGCCCTTCTTCTACCATCCCATCAACACGTTGATCGATACGTCGGTACAACTTCTCACGTTCCATTGTCAATCCAATGATGCATGTATCATATTTAAATTCAGTAGGCTGTTCATTCAGCTGCTCACTCATCGTTTTACCTGTACAATGATAAATCTCAAGTGCTCTGATCACCCTTCTAACATTATTAGGATGAATCCGATTCGCGCTTTCTGGGTCAACGCTGCGTAATTGTTCAAAAACTGGATCGATCCCAAACTCCCTTACCTGTTTTTCGAGTCCATCCCTATAAACAGGGTCTGATGGCGCTTCCGAAAATTGATAATCATGGATGACCGATTGTATGTATAATCCTGTTCCACCGACGATAATAGGGAGTTTACCTCTGCTCTGGATATCCCCGATACAAGCATTAGCGCGCTCCTGGAACTCTGCTGCACTAAATGGTTCATCAGGGTCCTTAATATCAATTAAATAATGGGGAACCCCTTCTGTTTCTTCCCTTTTGATTTTTGCAGTCCCAATATCCATCCCTTTATAAACCTGCATCGAATCTCCGCTGATAATTTCACCATTAAATAACTTTGCCATCTCAATGCTCATCTTAGTCTTGCCAACAGCAGTCGGTCCAATGATAACGAGAAGTTTTCCTTTTTGTTGTTTCACATTCTCACTGCCTTATATGATTTTTTCCTATCTTATCATAATCTCGATGAAAGCAGCTAAACATCTACCCATTATGTCCAATTCAGATTCTTTTATTCACCTCTTTTCCCGGAATAATCGTCATCTTGAAATCCCTTTATTCACATTCAATTGTGACCATTATACCTTCATTTATCCATATAGATCAGCTTTATAATATAGGTGAATTTCCAAGTTCCATTTGCCGCATTAGACCAAGTAATAGCGAAACCGGCTGGGACTAATGGAGAAAAATAAGCATGATAAAGGCCTTTCAACAAAATACAAKATAATCAAAAATAACTAAAAAAGGGTATGATTCCTTCTGCATTTTGAGGAATCATACCTTCTTTATCATTGCGCTTCCCTTTTGATTTACAGTTCACAGCACATTCTTCCATTTACGGGTATCGTCATCGTAACGGTCGTTTCTTTTTCAGTGGATTGTACATGAATCTCTCCATCATATCTGCTCACTAAGTCTTTAACGATGAACAATCCTTGTCCGCGAACTTTACCCTTTTGTGCCTTTTTTGTTGAAAATCCGCTGGTGAATATATTCTCCTGATCTAAAGTGGAAATCATTGGCCCGGTGTTCGTGACCATAAACGTATACTTTTGATCATCAGCGTTACATGCAATATTCATTCGGCGTTCTTGCTCGGGCAATTCAATTGTTGCTTCAATTGCATTATCGATAACATTGGATAATAATTTTATCAAATCGATTGTTTTGACCCGATTGAAAGATTTGGGTGAAACATCAATTTCTATATCGATGTTATAATTCTGTGCCGATAGCCTTTTTGTCTCTAACAGGACAGATAAGCCCGGATGAATCACATCCAATTTCATCGATTCTATCGAATGCACTTCTTTTGAAAGGCCAGTTAAATAATCGAGTGCTTTTGCGTTCTCCCCTAATTTAAGCAGTCCATGTATCACCTGAATATGATTGGAAAAATCATGCCTTAATGATCGGACTGAAGCAATGAGCGATTGAAATTCCGATTGATATGTATCTTCCGTATCCCCCACTTCACGTGTCAGTTCTTTTTGATACCATTTTTGAATGACAAAAAAGGTAAATAGCAACATGATGACAAATCCCCCGTTATAAACAAGGATGGCGATGCTGCTTTTCAATACCTTTCCGTTAATGGCATTAATATCCTCTGCACTCACATCAATGCCCAAAAAACCAATWATGGTGCCATCTTGATTTTTTATTGGCACTCCCACAGTCAAATACTCCCCATATTCCGGATCTTCCAGAATCCCGGTAATAAAGCTTTTACCTTCATACGCCTGTTCGACCTGCTCCGATGGAACAGTACATACACCACCGATAGGAAAATCCCCTTTATGATCTTTAGAAAATCCGGTAATCATAGCTTTAGATACTCTCGGATTATCAACCATGATGGTATAAACATACAATGCCCCGATTTTTTCACGGGCATCTTCTAAATAAGCTTTTATATCCTTATATTCYTGGCTATTTACTTGGTTATTAAGAAATCGTTGATATGCCTCTATATCCATTGAGTCGGCAATAGACCTGGCAGTTACCAAGTTTTGATTAGCAACGGATTTTTGCACAGAATTTTTAATGCTTAAATAAGTAGAAAACATATTTAGAAGAATGAAGACAATTAATAAAAGAATGGTCAAATAAAGAAATGCCCTTAACTTTTTATTTTTCATAGGATTAAACTTACCTCGTCTCTAGCAGCTAAAAGTTAACGAACCTTTTATGAGTTTACTATATAAAGGGGAAAAGTAATAGAAAATAATCTAATATTCACGAAAAACATAGGCATACAGGACTATATTTAATCAAGTAATTGACATATTATCCACTTCTTTTTTTGATCCTCAACTTTTTAAATTTTAATTTAAGCTAAATTAAATACTTAATATTTCTAACAAAACATTTTATTACCATATATTTATTATATTAATATAACTTTATATAAGAACACGAAAAAAAGGACAGATGCTGAACTTGATATATTAGCCTTGAAATAAATAATTTTACCCTTTATATGAAAATATTACAAGAATGTAAAGGTTTAATCTATAAAATCTAAACAAAATTCATATTTTTTATTCAGATGCCATTCAGTTTTATGAAAAAAGCGGATCACTCCCCTTGCAATGGTACGTATTAACTAATTTATCATTAAGGAAAACGGCATTTTAACGAGACATTAATACAAAAAAATGGAATCAGGGTCTGCCCCCCTGATTCCATTAACATATGATAGTTTTCATTTAATCGAATTGATGACTGCCCGCTCATACATCTTTTTTGTTACTTGATAATATAGCAGTTGAAAAAGAAAATACGTTCCGATGACCATAGCAGAATAGACGAACAAGTTGGATCCCAATAAATTGCTTAATGCCACGTAGGCGATTATGGCATGAATCATCCCTATCAGAAAAGGAGCGAAAAAGAGGATGCGTATTTCCGCACTTAAAATTTTCCGTATTTCTTTTTTTGTCAGTCCCAGTCGATGTAGGGCATGAATTTGGATTTTTTTATCTTCTAAATTCGTAAAAACCCGCAGATACATCATGCTTCCTTGGACGATAAAGAATAATAAACTGACGAACAAGCCGATAAAAAGGATCAAAATGCTTCCCTGTTTCATTTCTTGATAAATCGGAGCTCTTGTTTGCAATTGATTATGGTCAGGATTATTAGACATTTTTTCTATTTTAGCAGCTGTTTCCATTGATTCTTCCCAGTCTTTAACTTCATACCCTCGTACTCTTACCTTATCTTTTAAAGGCACATCATTAGTGATTTCATGATACAGCTGATCATCGACCACCATCAGGGTCGTTGCTGATTTTATTGGAGCGACTATCGATTGATTGCGCTGACCAATCATTGTTACCTGTATGGTTTGTTTACCATATTGAAGCTCCTTTTGTTCACCCTTTTGGACAAATTCATAGTCGAGTCCTCCATAAGGAAAAATGTATAACGCTTCTCCTCCAGATAGCTTTGCTGGATCAATTTTTCGCAATGCAGCCGCATTGTTATAATCACTTTCCGAGATTAATAATGACCTATGTTCATTAGATTCTCCCGTTCTCATATGGGGTAACATGTGGGAAATGGGGACACCTGTCATATTAACTTCGTAAAGGATCTTGAATCCATCTTCCTTTAATGTTTTCTCCACTGCGGATGGTTCAATAACGGAATAAATGGAAGCGTCATTTTCAACCCAGCCAATTGATTGCGGAATGTTATCGATCCCTTGCTTTTTTAAATCTGCACTGAACATGAAAAGTGTTCCTGCAGCTGTCAAAATCACAGCTGTAATGATCGAGGTCAAAAAGAATAACCTGGAATAGTCCTTAATATTAAATATCAGGTTTGTTTGTGTAATTAAATTCGTTCCACCATATAAGCTTTTCTTCTTCCGATAAAGCCTGCGGCATAGAGCGACAATGCTTTGGCTGAATAAAAAATAGGTGCCGATCAGTACGAAGAATAAAATGGGCATTACTCGAATATAAGAATTGTTCACCGACATCGTGGCTGCCAAGTAATAAGAAATGCATAAGCAAACTGCTGATAATGCAATTAACCACTTTGAAACGAAGGGCGTCTTTTTTGGTTTTTGTTTATCTTTTAGTAAATCGACAACCTCCGCATTTCCAATGTGGAACAATGAAAGGAGCGATAATAGCTGAAATAGCAAAATGAAACCAACAATCGTATAAACAAATGCCTCAGGGACAAAGACAAATGATATTGGTTGCTCTACAGCCAATAACCAAGAAACTGCCATTAAGAATAATTTTGAGAACAAAAACCCCAAGCCTACTCCGATCAGGATGGATATGAGGGAAACAATCGTTTGCTCCAGGTAAATCAGTTTTCTTAGTTGGGATTTGGACATTCCAAGCAGTGTCAGAAGCCCAAACTCTTTTTTTCGCGGCTGTATAAATGCAGCATTCGAATAAGCGATAAAGAAAACTGAAAATATGATGATCACTATTTCTGCTGCAATGAGTCCACTGCTGATTAGCTGTCCCCCAGGGATATTCGCATGGACCACATCAGGATGAAAGATAAATGATGCGTAAATAAAAAAGATTGAGACGGAAAGGACAATACTAAAAGAATAGGCTAGATAACGTTGTGCATTTCCTTGGATATTTCTCTTAGCGAGAAGTCGGATGTTCATGATAGACTCCTCCCAAAACGCTTAACGTATCTAATATCCTTTGATGGAAGCTCTGTCTCTCCCCTCCGCTATGAACCTCCGAAAAGAACTTGCCATCCTTTATGAATAGAACCCGGTCACAGAAGCTGGCGGCAGTCGGGTCATGAGTGACCATGAGGATGGTTGCTCCCTTTTTCTCCTGAAGTGTCGTGAGGGTATCCATTACCTGCTTGGCGGATTTGGAATCCAAATTGCCAGTAGGTTCATCCGCTAAAATAATGGAAGGTTCATGGATCATCGCTCTTGCACAAGCCGTTCGTTGCTGCTGACCCCCGGAAATTTCAAAGGTCCGCTTTTCTAAAATCCCTTCTATACCAAGAAGGTTCGCCAACTGATTTACCCTATTTTCCATTTCCTGCAGTTTATAATGATCTAACGCTAAAGGAAGGAGGATATTTTCGCGAACGGTAAGTGTATCAAGAAGGTTGAAGTCTTGAAAAACAAATCCAATTTCCCTCCTGCGAAACAAAGCCAGGTCCTGATTGTTTAATTCATTAGGGTTTTGATCATTTAGAATGACTTTACCTGTGGTGGGCTTATCAATCGTTGCCATTAAGTTAAGCAGCGTGGTTTTCCCGCTGCCTGATGGACCCATCACCCCGACAAACTCCCCTTTCTGTACATTCATGGTGAAATTATGTAACGCTTTATGAAATACATTCCCCTGCTTTTGAAAATAAGTTTTGGATAGTTGTTCCGCTTTTAAAATCGACATCCGAAAATACCTCCCTTTCTTACAGTAAGTATAATGAATAAAGCGGGAGGCTCCCATCGAAGTTTATTACATACCGCTTTAACACCCTTACAATTCTGTCACCTTTCATGTAGGGTATTTGTCTTAAAGAGAAATTCCACAGTAGTCCCTTCGGATACAGTCGATTGAATGGTAACGCCATGCCCAAGCCTGTTAAGGATTTCCTTCACTAGATATAGTCCCATTCCGGTTGACTCTTGTTGAACTCGCCCGTTCTCTCCAGTAAAAAAAGGATCAAACACTCGTTTTATATCATGTGGGACAATTCCAATTCCCTGATCTGTTATCCTTAGGAAAATCTCCGACTCTTTTTCAACAATGTTGAACGTTATGCTGACATGCTCTTCCTGCCTTGAATACTTCAGTGCATTAAAGACCACCTGACTAATGGCGAAGTGGAGCCACTTACGATCCGAATGCACATATAAATTCTCAAGCTCCGTATCAAGCTTGGGGTATATGAACCGTTTGATGAACTGTTTTCTTTCCTCGTTAATCACTTGTTTGACTAGATTAATTAAGTCAACCCGTTCCGATTTTACATCCTCCGAAAAACGCTGCAGCCTTGCTCCATGCAATATAATTTCCAGTCCTCTGCGAAATCGATCATTTTCTTCTTCTATCTCTTTAAGATAATCCTTCATCGGCCCATTCGAAAATGTCCTTTTGCCTTCTTGAATCAGTAAGGAAATGACTGAAACAGGTGTCTTCATTTGATGAACCCATTGATGAATCAATAGCTCATATTGCTCCTTCTGTTTGATTTGTTCTTGTAATTGTCCAATTGTTACTTTGTTCATTTGTTGAAAAAGCTCCATCCACAACTTTTGTTCATTTGACAGGGGTTCCCTAAAGGCTTCGACATATTCAAACGACAAGCTCGTTTCTTGCTTCATCCTTGCTAATTGATTAAGAAAACGGTAATGCCTTATGTAATCGGCCGCTAAAAATAGAAGCAACATAAACAACGTGAGAATAATTAAATAGAAGATATTTGAAATCGATATGTGATTCCCCGCTTCCAGAACGGCTAATGCATAAGCAATAATAAGCAGGCTTGCCAATAGAACGGTATAAAATATAAAATAAAGACGGTCTATAATAAAGGATTTTAGCTTCACTTTTCTTCACCTTGCACTATTTTTAGTCGATATCCTTTTCCCCTGCTAGTTGTTATGGCATCCTTGACGCCAATATCCTCTAGTTTTCTCCGTACTCTAGTGACATTGACAGTCAATGTATTGTCATCAACAAATGAATCATCATTCCATAGGGCTTCAAGTAAATCTTCACGGGAGACAATGGTGTCATACTGTCGTAGTAAACAGCTCAATAATTTTAACTCATTTTGAGTTAACATTACCCGATTGTCCTGATATTCGATCATCGCTTTTTCCGTATAAAGCGTTAATCCGTCCATTTCCTTTATTTGTTGGTGGAATGAAGATATTTCCGCATATTCACCATAAACCCTACGTAAGGCACTTTTTATTTTCGCTAGCACCACTTCCAAATGAAATGGTTTTGTTAAATAATCATCTCCCCCATATTCTATGGCCATGACTTGGTTCATTTCATCTGTCCTTGCAGAGATGAATATGATGGGAACCTTTGAAACCGTCCTTATTAGCCGGCACCAATGAAAACCATCATAATAGGGCAGATTAATATCCAATAAAACCAAATCTGGCTTTATCTCTTGAAACTCCGCAAAGACTTGGTCCAATTGCTTTACTTCAAAAACCTCATACCCATACCTTTTTAAATAATTTACCAAGCTCCCAGCTATCTTGACATCGTCTTCAACCAAAAAGATTTTATACATCTTTTCCTCCTCTTTAAAATAACAATCCTTACTATCACTCTTACATATAATTTCCGTCCCATATCAATCTGCTTTTGAATTTACAATAAAAAACCTTGAATGGCCTGAGCCAATCAAGGGGATGCGAATAAAATTAGATTTCTTCCGGGATTTTCAATCCCTCAATGAAGGATTGAAAACTCTCTGCAACTTTATAAATATTTTCATCCTGGCCTGATGGATCCGAATACCACCCCTGATCCCAGAAATAGACTCCCTTTTCCTCTTCGTTATTTATCAGTAAAATTTTACCTGCACACGTATCATTACCTATTATAATGCAATTCTTATGTAAGTCTTCCCTGTTTTCTTCATGCCATTTCTGTAAATCCAGTTCTTTATCCTGAAGATCTAATCCATAAAGGACATTTAAGCAAACGAGTGTGTCTAATGCATCTACATAAAACTTACTGTTTTGCACCGCAGTTATGCCGCCATTATGCTTGAGGAGAAATTGTTTATAATCAGCAGGGATTTCAAAACCCACAAATTCCTCAAAATTATTCACTGCTTTTTGTGTCGCTTTACCATATCCAGTAATATTCACCATTCTACCAACTCCATTTCAGATTATTGTAGCAACATACAAAATCAATTCACCACCAGATGATCTTATTCTGTAAGCCTTATTCACTTGCTGATTGCTGTAATAAAAAGGCAAGGTTTTCCTTTATATTTCCTTAGCCAAATGGAACTTTGACTCCATTACAATCTAAACGATTTTTTCAATGGAGATTCCTGAAAAACAAATTATTCCTCAGGACTAAAAAAATGACACTTTTTAAATACATTAACATAAATTTACTTTCCTTTTCAGTATTTTCTGATATATTTTTCGACAATTTTGTTGCAATCATCTCCACTTAAGAAAATAGCTTAAAAAAAAGGGATTTTCCCTTCACTAAAAATTCGCAAAAAAAGGGTAGAAGGCAAAATGGTGATTTGAAAGCTTATGTCCCAAAAGGGAAAAATAGAAGAGGTTTGTATATAAATACAAGTATACAATAACAAGGAAAAGGATAAATATTTCATACTATACACTTGGGCTATTATAATTAAATGAGATTTGAGTTTAAGTTATCAAAATTGATGGTTATTTAAAACTTTGGGTAAAAGGAATATAAAATAATCAATTTAGGATAGATGTTTTAATATTTTAGATCGAAGTAACAGCAAAATTGCAGTATCGCATGGTGGCATGATATCGAGACTAATCGAAAGCTATCCCCAAATTCCTGTTCTGTAAATTATTTATTTCCACACCAGGGATACAACATCTTGGATACAATAAAAAAAGGCACCCAACCATCATCTTCAAGGTTGTGCGCCTTTTTTTATTTATGGATTAAATCAACTACATCTCATACAACTTTATAGTCATCATAAGTAATTAATAATCTGCTCATAGAAACTGTCTCAGCGCGAAGCTTATTTTTATCACGACAATAGGCTATTATGGAACTGTTGGGAAGTTTAGCAGTACAATTCCATTTACTATATTTCTCACTATACCTAGAAGATATTTCAATATTCTCTCCACGGATCTTTAACATCCTGCGTTCTACCAAGGGCATCATCTCCAATTCCGATAATATTATTTACCCTAAATCAGATAAAATATTCATGGACACCATACAAGCATTGCATATTCAAAGATTATGGACATTATAACAAAACAAACATACAGGCAGAATTATAAGTGTCTATATTGATTGTTCATGTCATTAATTGATTGGACAATCTAAAGTTCAAACCACCCCCTATCAGTATAGTAAAATGACAAGGGCTATTTCTAATAAACTTTTTTATTTAAGGTATTATAACCACAATAATCTTAATGTTTTTTTAGAATATTAAGATAAATCAAGAAACCCACCTACTAACTCTTAATTATAACTAAAAAATTATATTTCTATCACAAAAAATTTATTTGAAATTAAGAGATTAGAGTCGTATGATTAGTAGTATCGGCGGAAAACACATAAAACAAAATAATTAAGTTTAAAGGGGAATTAGATATGGTAGATGTAGCCTCAAGACCTGAACATGAAACACTTAATATTTCTGGAAACCAAGAACAATTGGATATCCTAGATCAGCTTTTAAAGCCCGAGGTTCAGGAATCCTTGAACACTTTAGTTGAGCAGTTACCAAAACTGACTGAATTAGTGAATATTTTAACAAAGTCTTATGATTTCGCTCAATCTGTTGCGACTGATGATGTTTTGAAAAATGATACGGTCAGCGCCATTTCGGAGATCGCTACACCTGTAGTGGGCTCAGTGAAAGGTCTTGCAGCTAACGCCATCGAAGCTAAGGATCGTGCAGAAGCGAATAATGATGTGATCGGT
>NZ_JBFUHM010000063.1:0-22688 GCF_056402395.1 Peribacillus sp. P4_B1 | reverse complement strand
ATGCTTGGCAAATGGGTGAGCTTGTTGGATACAACCTATATGCAGCCTTTGAAGGCAAGAAACTTGAAGAATTTTCACCTGTAAACTCAGGTACACTTGCGAGCCTTGGCCGTAAAGATGCAGTGGCAACCGTTGGGGCCAATAACACTTCCCTTAAAGGTCTGCCGGCTACATTGATGAAAGAAGCAAGTAATATTCGCTATCTATCACACATCAAAGCCCTATTCAGCCTCGCTTATTAATTTTAAGATAAAGCTATCTTGAATTTGAAAGGACCATTCATCATTTTGATGAATGGTCCTTTTTGTAATTAAAGGGCTGTATTTAATAAAATCAAATCTTAACCTGGTTGATGCTGAATCTAAGGTGAAATCCCTCAGGCAATTTTGCATTTGTCAAAATCCGGGTTTCTTTTAAGCGTTTATCATTATAAGAGGAGACTTTCATCAATTCTTCATCCATATAAGCAGGATGAGTCATTATCTCAACGCTTGCCCCATCAATTACCCTCCCCTTCAAGTTTTGAAAGTAATCTTCAACCACCATTTCTCCATAAAAGTCATCCAGGAAAACATCTGTAACGGTTTGAATCTCAGCTAGGTGCATTCCGGCATTACGCACTGGCAATCCGTATTTATCAGACAGATTTTGAATAACCGGTAGAAACTCTGTTATCCCGTGTACATGATGATGGCTATCGAAATGAGTTGGAAACAGACCAAATTCCAAGAATCTTTCGATCTGCGCTGACCACTCCCTCTCCAATTCGCTCAAGGAAATACGAGTAGGGTTCTCATACACCACACCTTGCTTCTTAAAGAAACCAGATTCGTCAACTAAACTCGGCACGTCGTTCAACAGAGGTTTTCCCCATGTTAGCACTAAATGTATACCTACTTTCAACGACGGTGTCTTCTTTGCTAATTCAATCGCATGTTCCGTTGCTTTCGCATTCATCATGATGGTTGCTGAATTGACAATTCCATATTTGTGGCTATCCAAAATCCCATAATTCACCGCTTTAGTTAACCCGAAATCATCTGCATTTACAAGGACTTCAATCATGATAAATTATCCTGCAACTCCTTTTTTCCAAAAAACTGCGGCAGATAATCTTTATGTGCCTCCAGCATTTCGTCTAAGATAAGTTTCGCAACCCGATCACTAGGAACAAGTGGATTAATCGTCATGGCAAGCAACGCAGTATCATAGTCACCTGAGACTGCAGCTTCGATGGCCACCCTTTCAAAGGATTTGATTTGCTGAATTAAACCGCGAACAGCGACTGGAAGCTCTCCCACATTGATTGGCTTAGGACCATCCTTGGTTATCACGCAACTGGTTTCAATTGCAGATCCATAAGGAATGCCTTCAATCGCACCATGATTGATGGTATTTACCGCTTGAATATCACGTTTATCCGTATGCATCGAGCAAATCAACCTTACTGCCGCATCACTGTAGTACGCTCCTCCGCGCTCTTCAAGCTGCGGAGGCTTGATGTCCAAACCCTTGTCTTTGTAAAGCTCGAATAATCCTGCTTCAAGTCTTTGAACGACCTCAGCACGTGTTTCCCCTTTTTCAGCATCCTTCAATTCCTGGGCCAGCACATCTCCCGTTTTATAATAGTAGTTGTGGTATGGACACGGAAACAGGTTCAACGCTCTAAGAAATTCCGGCTCCCAGCCCATTGCATGGATATTCTTCATCGTGACGGCTTTAGCTGGATCTGTAATCAGATTGATGATTTGATCTTTGACACTCTCCCCATCAACGAATACATCCAAGCCGTAAACCATATGATTCAACCCAGCAAAGTCGATCCGGACTCTTGATGGCTCGACATCCATCAAATCAGCAACACCTCGTTCCATACCAATCGGCACATTGCAAAGACCGATGATTTTGGAAATATTACTGTAACGAAGAACCGCTTCCGTTACCATACCAGCAGGATTCGTGAAGTTAATCAGCCAGGCATCCGGGCATAATTCCTCCATTTCACGAGCAATATCCAGAATGACGGGAATCGTTCTAAAAGCCTTAAAAAGCCCGCCTGGTCCATTCGTCTCCTGTCCAATCACTCCGTGTTTCAACGGAATCTTTTCATCAAGTGCCCTTGCTGCAAGCTGGCCAACTCGCAGCTGGGTTGTTACATAATCCGCCCCTTTAAGTGCTTTCTTTCTGTCTAGCGTAAGATGGACGTCGATATTCACACCAGCCTTTTCAATCATCCTTCTTGCCAAATCCCCGACAATTTCAAGCTTTTCCTTTCCCGGTTCGATATCCACGAGCCAAATTTCACTCACGGGAAGTTCCTCATGATATTTAATGAAACCTTCAATCAGTTCTGGCGTATAGCTCGATCCTCCGCCAATCGTGACAATCTTCAGACCCTCGCTCATTCAGCAGTCCTCTCTTTCACTACATTTGCATGTAAGAATTCTTCGCGCAGATCGATCATTTCTATTGCAAGATCCTTTACAGTCATCGCCGTCATTAAATGATCTTGAGCATGCACCAGGATAATGGGAAGATCAAATTTGTCCCCGCCCGCCTCTGCATGGATTAATTGAGTTTGGTATTTATGGGCTTGCAGTAATTCCGCTTCGGCCTCGGCGATTTTCAAACGAGCAGAATCAAAGTTCTTTTTCTTAGCCTCCTGCATCGCTTCCATTGCAAAGCTTCTCGCATTCCCACTATATAAAATCAATTGAAAGGATAGCTGGTATAATTCTTCTTTTTCCATTTTCATCACTACTTTCTTAAACGTTTAGCGTTTCTGAATCTTTTGTAAGCTCTGTTTTATTTTTGGTATCTATCTTCACTTGAGCATATACGAATGGTAAATAAATCACTGTTGAAATGACTAAGTTGACCGCAGCCAAGACCGCTCCGGATACATGCCCGCCAGTGGCTAGGAATCCGCCCACAATCGGTGGGGTAACCCATGGAATCTTAGCAACGATCGGAAAAACCATTCCGCTGCTTACCGCTATATACGAGATCACCGTTGTAATTACCGGACCGAGAACAAATGGAATGAACCACATTGGATTCAGAACGATAGGCAATCCGAATAGGATAGGTTCGTTAATCTGGAACACCCCTGGTGCCCCTCCAAGTGCAATCATCTGTTTATAACGTTTCCGACCGGCAATGATCATTGCGATGATGAGGCCCAATGTTGCACCAGATCCTCCTAAATAAACAAATGCATCCAGGAAAGAACCTGCCAATACCCCATATTGGTCCATGTCTTTGACACCTTTTGCATATAAATCAATATTTTTCACACCCGAACTTTCAAAAAGCGGTGTTGTTATCCCTCCAAGGATATTTGGTCCGTGCAAACCAATCATCCATAATAAATGAACAAGAAATACTAGTAAAATAGCGAATGGCAATGAATCTACAGCACTTTGTAAGGGAGATACAATCACTTTACTCAGCCAGTCATTCAGTACCTGTCCATCAGTAACTTTACGGAATAGCAGTCCGAATACACCAGCGGCAAGAATCGTTGCCATACCCGGCACTAACTTTGCAAAAGAACGGGCTACCGCTGGAGGTACTCCATCAGGCAACTTAATGACTAAATATTTCACTCGGGAAAGTCTCACAAATATTTCGGTTGCTATTAAGGCAACGACTATTCCTGTAAAGAGGGCTGTAGCATTAAAATAATTCACGCTTACGAAACCCCATGCCCCGCCTGTAACATCCTTATCATCAATGGTTAAAGTGACATTTCCGATTTGAGGTAATAATAAGAAGAAACAGGCCGAGGAAACCAGCATCGCTTCAAAACCATCGTCGCCGTATGATCTTGCTAGTTTATAAGAAATGCCGAATACAGCGAATACCGTCATGAATGCAAAGGTTCCAAACCAAATATCACCGCCTAGCGTATTCCATGCTGGACCGAAAATGGCCTCCATCATTCTTCCGTAAGGCTTGATGACTTGCCCAAGATTATTGAACAGGACGGCAAAAGACCCGATCATTGTAATCGCTATCATTCCAATCAATGCGTCACGAATCGCGAGCAGATGCCGGTTATTTCCTATTTTCACCGCTCCAGGCATAATATACTTATCAATAAAAGTCATCATATCCTTATTCTCCTTTTATTAAAGTAGTGGCTTGTTTTAGTACTTCTTCACCATTACATAGACCATAGAACATTGGATTGATGGTTGCGACCGGAATTCCCTTTTCCTTACCCGCCTCCTGTAACTTGGAAAGAAGATACCGAACTTGCGGACCTAATAAAATCACATCAGCCTTATCCATTTCATTGTTCACTTCTGTAGAACCAACAGCCCATATATGACACTCCACCCCTTGTTTTTTAGCGCTTTCCTCCATTTTGGTAACTAATAAACTGGTAGACATCCCTGCAGAACAACATAATAAGATATTCATTGAAATTACCCCCTTTTAATGAATGATTATTCAGTATTTTCAAGAAAAAAAGAACCATAATTTTACAATAATTGATGTTCCTTTGTTTTATCACTCCCTTTGAAAGGTATTTTTGAACTGGGTATTATTACCTCCATATATATATTGTAGTTACAAATCGAAAAAATATCAACACAATTTTTGATTTGTTATTACAAATTTTCGATTTACAGTTGATTATTGAACTTATCCGATATAATCTATATGTATATATTGGAATGAGTAAAGGAGGCATCACTGTGGAGACCATGAATAAAGAAGCGGCATTGCATTCCATCGTTAAGGAATCGATTATCGATCTCATAAAAAATGGCGAATATCAAACAAATACAAAATTACCGACTGAAGCTGAGTTTTGTAAAATATACGGAGTAAGCAGGACAACAGTGCGCACGGCCTTACAGCAATTGACAGTCGAAGGCTACATCTACCGTGTTCAAGGTAAAGGGACTTTCGTTTCGGAGAATAAAGTGAAGCAATTTCTTACAAGCACGGTTGAAAAGTTCTCAGAACAAATCACGATGCAAGGAAAAAATCCTTCTACAAAGGTCATTAGCTTAAAGGTGATTGAAGCTAATGCTACCCTTGCCAAGCTTTTCAAGCAAAATATTGGAGATCCAGTAAACAAACTGGAACGGATTCGTTACGTAAACGATGTCCCCCTTCAATATGAAATTGCCTATCTGCCTTGGTATAAAACACCCGGGCTTAATATAGAAGCCTGTGAAAAATCACTCTTTACAGTACTTGAAACACAATTCAATTTAAAAGTAAAAAAAACGGTCGAACACTTGGAGTTTTCACTAGCCGACGATTCCATTTCTGACAAATTGGATGTACCCAACGGTTCACCTTGTTTTTCATTAGAAACTTACACATATGAGGTTGATGGATCTGTCATTGAATTTTCTAAAACTCTCTTTAGAGGCGATCGTGCACACTTTGTCATCGAACGGAACTATTGAATGATAATTAAAAGAAGACGGATGCCTATTTCATTAAGGCAGCCCGTTTTTTTGTGTGCTTCTTATTCAGCATTTCGATTTGGGATTGAATATATTTTTTTATATGCGTTCATTTAGAGGCAATCATAACGATTGCCTCTTCTTATTGCGTGTTTGGATTCTTGTACCATATTAAAATACTTACAAATCAATTCAACAAATGAGTAAAATTGACAAATATAGAATAATAATCTAACCTAGTAGACTAGAGATATTCTACTACTTAGATCGATACACAACTTTATGCCTATATATTTCATTGTAATCTTGATAAAAGTTACTAGGAAATCTCTTAATAATAAATAATTAGGCAGGTGGATTTTATGTGCGGTTTTGTAGGATGTATTCAAAAATATCCGAAAGCCATAAATTCAAATATGAAAGAAACGATCAAGAAGATGAACACGATCATTACCCATAGGGGTCCGGATGATGAAGGTTATTTTTTTGATGATTTTGTAAATTTTGGATTTAGGAGATTGAGCATAATCGATATAGATAACGGTAACCAACCTCTTTCATATGAAAATGAACGATATTGGATCATTTTTAATGGCGAAATCTACAATTATATTGAACTAAGGAAAGAACTCATTGATAAAGGGTATGAGTTCACGACGGATTCTGATACGGAAGTAATATTGGCTCTCTATAGTAGCCATAAAGAGCAAACCGTCCAGAAACTGCGCGGCATGTTCGCTTTTGTCATTTGGGATAAAGTCGAACAAAAACTATTTGGGGCAAGGGATCACTTTGGAATCAAGCCTTTTTTCTATTGTGAACAAGATAATGTCACATATTTTGCATCAGAAAAAAAGAGTATCTTGACAGCGATGAATGAAGAGTTGGACGTGAATTCATTACAGCATTTTCTCAGCTTTCAATATGTTCCCGAACCATCTACCTTATCCAATAACATTAAAAAGTTATCACCTGGGCATTATTTCACTAAAGAGCCCGGAAAGAAAATGGATATAAAAGAGTTCTGGAAACCTACTTTTCGCCCTTCCAGTATAGAAGATTCAAAAGTCATTAAAGAAATACAAGAAACCTTAATTGACTCGGTGAACGTACATATGAGAAGTGATGTTCCGGTTGGATCTTTTCTATCAGGTGGGATTGATTCATCATTTATCTGCTCCATCGCAAAACAGATTAATCCTAAGATCAAAACCTTTTCTGTAGGGTTCGAAAGAGATGGATACAGTGAAATAAACGTTGCACAGGAGACAGCAGCCGCTTTGAATGTAGAAAATATAAGTTATATCATAAGTCCTGAAGAATTCTTGGCAGAACTTCCAAAGATTATCTGGCATATGGATGACCCATTAGCAGACCCCGCTGCCGTTCCGCTATATTTTGTCGCACGGGAAGCTAAAAAGCACGTTAAAGTCGCCTTGTCCGGTGAGGGTGCAGATGAATTATTCGGCGGATATAATATATACCGGGAGCCCCATTCCCTGCGCATGTTTTCCCATATACCTGCACCGTTGAACAACGTGTTGAGGACACTTTCCTCTATTTTGCCAGAAGGGGTTAAAGGAAAGAGTTTTATAGAGCGTGGAGTAACACCTTTAGAAGATCGATATATCGGAAACGCAAACATATTCGACGAGAAAGAGAAAAAACTTTTACTAGTGAATTATCTCAATGGTTTAGAAAATGAAAAAGTGACAAGTCCAATCTATTCAAGTTCTTTAGGTTATGATCCTATTACCCAAATGCAAAACATTGATATTCAAACTTGGCTAAAAGGTGATATTTTATTGAAGGCAGATAAAATGTCTATGGCGAATTCTTTAGAGGTGAGAGTTCCATTTTTGGATAAATGCGTATTCAATACGGCTTCAAAACTTAGTATGGATCAAAAAGTAAGAAATGGAACGACCAAATACATGCTTCGAAAAGCTGCCCGCGGGATTGTGCCGGAACATGTATGGAGCAGGAAGAAGCTGGGTTTTCCAGTACCTATCCGCCATTGGTTAAAGGATGAATTATATGATTGGGCAGTAAAGTTAATCCAGGAGAGCCCAACTGACTATCTTTTTAACAAACCGCAAATTATGAAATTACTTGAAAATCATTTAAATAATAAAACGGACAACAGCCGGAAGCTCTGGACCATTTTGACTTTTATGATTTGGCATCAAATTTATATAGAAAAACAATATGAGCCACGGCCTCAAAAGACTTTACACTATGCTGTAAATTAAGCATCCATTGGCTCGTTTACTCATTTGCACCCAAGCATCAATGTATTAGGCTTGGGTGCTTTTATTTTTACATGATAACAACCAAAAAACGAGGATCCGTTTAAATTAACAATTGGTATATGACGAATTTCTCATAAGGATTAAATTCAGTCAAGCCTGGTAATATCACTTCGCCCTTCAGCTCGAAGGCGGTTTGATTTTCGAGGAAAAAAATATAATCCTGTGACCCATAAAATAAAATCAGTTCGATTTGGCGCGGTTCTTTTTCAAAGGAAAGCAATATATTATTGATGATTTTCATAAAGATCTGTACTGAGAACGGATTAAAGAAATAAAACCGATTGTCTTTCGAATCAATATCATATTCTTCCGCTAAACAACAGTGGAATTCTATATTGCCATTGTTGTTTTTCCTTTTCTTCTTATAGTTATTCAGATTCCCAATCGCTTCTTTATAGTAGTTTTCATTCATCTCCACGCCAACCACAGATGATTGATATAAGTGATGGATAAAAAAATTCAATCGTCCTTTACCACATCCAAAATCCACAATGCGATCATTTCTTTTTAGTGGGTATTTTTTGAATAAATGTTCTAATGCACTATATGGCGTAGGTTCGTATCGATGGTAATGCAAAGAATCATTGAAAATTTTTTGTTCCCCTTCCGTCTTGATGTTTAGCATCTCATCATAAATTGTTTCTTTCATTGTAATATGCACCTGCTTCATGGTTATTTCAAAAAGGGATTCCTAACTAAAAACCCCAAATAAGGTTGATCTTATCCAGGGTAAAGTTTTGTTATATGAATGTCCAGACAATTAATTGGATTTTGCTTTAGTTACATAACCATTAAAATCAGAGATGCATGGGCTGGCCATATAATGACCGCCTTCAATCTGGATGAGTCTGGGGTACATTCTTTATCCCTAACTGATCAATTATCGTTCGGTTTTTACACCTTGCTGTTTTAGCCCTATTGCTTTCCGCTTAATCTCTTCCAAATAATGCACTCTTATTCCCATAAGAAAAACACCTCCAAATTCGTATTTATTATAAATACGACTCAGGGGGTGTTTTTACCTTGTCTCATTTTCCTACTTCATCATCCCATATGATCCAATCATGAACCTCAAGGATTTCCAAAAATTTCATCAAACGAGGTAAGGCTGGTTCTGCTTCCTCACCAAAATGTTCACTCATCGCTTCAGAAATCTGTTTGACATTGCTTTGGAACTCCATTTGTTTAATGGCAAATGCCCCAAACTTATCAAGCTTGATTTTACGGACTGATGGTTGTTTAAGGAAACGAATCGTAATTCGTTCCACAAAATTGGTCCGTTGAATGACTAAAAAAGTTGCTTCCAAAGATTCTTGTTCCATTGTGACGCGTTTTTCCAAAAGGGGAACCATGGTTAACAGGTTCCTCTTTTTTGATTGGCGTTTACGAAGCATCTTCTTTTTTCCCTTTGCTGGATACGAACCATAGCAATCCAGCTAGAGCAAGGAATAGTAAGAATGGTAGCAAATTGCTGGCTAATTTAGCCGTGGCCGGGACTTGGACACCTGCTGCAATCAATATGGCAATAAGTACACCAATCAATGATTCACCTGCTATTAAACCAGATGCAAATAATACACCCCTATCAACACGTGCTTTAAGCGCTTCTTTCGTTTTCGAGAAGAACTCAACGAAGAAACGGATAAATCCACCGATCATGATTGGGGCACTAGTATGAACCGGCAAGTAAATGCCGACAGCAACAACAAGTGAATTCAGACCGAAAAACTCTAATGTGATGGAAATAGCCGCACCGATAAAGATAAGGGTCCAAGGTAGATCTCCCCCAAGAACACCTTCAGCAAGTATTTTCATAAGTGCCGCTTTAGGTGCAGGTAGTTCTGCAGATCCCATCGTATAAGCATTGTCCATCAGAACCAGGATAAAACCAATGACAGAAGCAGACGCAACGACACCGATCATCATGGCAACTTGTTGTTTCCATGGTGTTCCGCCCACAATATATCCTGTTTTTAGATCTTGAGAAACATCTCCGGAAACCGCAAGAGCAGTACAAATGATCGCAGCAACGGTTAAAGCCGCTACCATTCCATTCGTACCAGTAAAACCAATTGCTTTATAGACAATCGCTACAATCAATAGTGTGGCTATGGTCATCCCGGAAACAGGGGAAGAAGAACTTCCGACGATCCCAACAACCCTTGAAGCCACCGTCACGAATAAAAATCCAAAAAGCGCAATTGCAATCGCACCGATGATTCCTACATCTGTTATTGGTGTGAAAGCAATGATTAAAATAACGATGATCGTTCCCAACCAAACGTACTTAGCCGGGATGTCTTTTTCAGTACGGATCGAACCCGATTTAAGTTGCCCTTTATTGGCTTTTACGCCTTTAAGGGTATCAAAAACTGAACTGAAAAGTATAGGTAATGTTTTGATCAATGTGATCAATCCGCCAGTTGCAACAGCACCAGCTCCAATATAACGTATATAATTATCCCAAATTCCCCATGCATCCAATTCACCGATCGGTACATCAGAAGGGAAAATGGCTGTTCCATTGCTGCTGCCAAAGAAGCTGATTGCCGGTATGAGAACGACCCATGCTAATAGCCCTCCACCTAGCATTTGTCCTGCAACACGCGGCCCAATGATATAACCTACACCCAAAAGGGAAGGAAAGGCATCAAGACCAACCACCGCATTTTTAAAGTTTGTGATTCCTGTTTCAACCTCTGTTTTAAAAAGCTTAAAACCATCACCAAGCCCTTTAACCATACCGCCGATAACCAAACCGGCTCCGATTAATTTGGCACTTGTACCACCTTCTTCTCCTGACTTCAGAACCTCGGCACATGCCGTACCTTCAGGATATGGTAATGTTTCATGTTCCCTTACAATCAAAAGCTGGCGAAGGGGAACCATCATGAAGACCCCTAAAAATCCCCCAGTTAATACAACGAAAATGATGAATGCTTGACTCACGTCCATGTCCCACATGAATAATGCTGGAATGGTAAATACAGCACCGGCACCAATTGCCTCACCTGCCGTGGTCATCGTTTGCACAATATTGTTTTCTAAAATTGAATCCCTGCGAAAAACCCCTCTTAAGATAGCCATTGAAATTACCGCTGCGGGTATTGAAGCAGAGACAGTTAAACCAATAAGTAGGCCTAAGTATGCATTTGCCGCACCGAATACGATTGCAAGAATGATCCCTAGAATGACTGCCGTTGCAGTTAATTCCGGTAGAGATTTTGATGCAGAGACGTACGGGACGAATTTACTTTCTTTCGAATTGTTCGACAATTTAGCCACTTCCTATGTTAAACTTTAAAATCACAGAGAACATTATATCACTGTAATTTAAAGTCATGCAATGGGAAAATTTCTCTTACTAAAAGTTTGATTATATCCAAAATTCAGATTAGCAGTTTTTGTTTTAAAGTATATTAAAATAATATTTCTCTAATTACCATCTGGTTTGATTCAATTGCTTTCCATTCAACAGGCTATTATATAATATTTTTTTCCCTGTGCCCTTTAACTGATATGCAGCATTCATAAACAATCATTAGGAACAATAAGCAATTACCCACTCTGTGATTGCACATTAAAATAAAAACTAACATATCCTGGCAAGATCAAGTCTCCGGAAAAGGAATGATATATTCATGGTCTCCTATATGGACTATACTTCACCATCTACACAATACTTTTTCGATGTTAACAAGAGCACCTTCGTTAAAAAAAACAATCAAAACTATATAAATGTATTAGGTATCAAACAATTGAACACACTCGAAAATGTTTCATTATTAGATATTTACCTTAGTACCGACAATGTCGTAGAACCGCATTATCACCAAAATGCTGCAGAGCTAGTGTACTGCATTTCTGGAGCTGCAACCGTTTCATTACTGAATCCTTTTACAAAACAAATACAAAATTACCCCATTAAACCCGGTCAAGTAGCCAATGTTCCACAAGGTTGGTGGCATTATGAAGTAGCCAATACTGATAACACCCATCTGCTTGCCATTTTTAATGCACCAACACCTGAAGTGATCCTGGGTTCGGATATTTTGAAATTGACGCCTGCAAATATTATGGCGCATACGTATTGTATCGATGAAAACCAATGGAAAAAAGTAATTGCACCGGTTCAACCATCAACATTCATCGGTCCGCCAGCCAACTGCGATAGAGCGGCCGAAGAAGACAGTCAGCAATACCCGCAATATATTAATCACTATGATAACCAAATGTATACTGCCCCGTCATACAACTATCAATTTCAACCTAATCCCCAGTATTATTATTGAAGATAAATTGGGAAATTGATTAACCCCGTTCATGGATGGCGTCTAATAAAAAGGGATCGAAAAAAGCAATGAAGAACCCCATTACTTAAGAGTCCTCCATTGCTTTTAATTGCATGACCCTTTTAAAAGTCATTCATTTACTTCGCCACATCTTACATTATTGTGGTCACCCAATGTGGTTTAGGGGCATTATAAAATCCATAACACGTATTCGTTATACAATTTCTATATATTCTACCGAGTTTCTTCTTCTTATATAAGAGATTCTCAAATTGATCCCCTTCTATAAAAACAGATTATTCATTCTATTTTACGTTTGCTCAGAACTTATCTTACCTTTAAAGGAACGTGCTCAATCCAGTTTTATAAAAAATTAAATTGTCGGATTCTTATTTGCATCTTTTTGGAATTTTGTTTTTCATATTATCATAAGTCCTCTAAATTGCTCAGTTTCCATTTCGGTTTCATTTTGATTCTCAAAGATATAAAAGTGATGAAGAAGAAAATAATACACAAGTCACAGACTATTTAATGCTACTAACACTATATACCTCCCGACTGATCTCACCCGGCAAACATTTGATGTACTATTAAATCGAGTTTGATATCTTCGCAACTTACACAAGGCCGTTGCTTTTTTGTTCCAAAAGGGAGACAAATTATATAAAAACACGATTAGTGTAATCGCAAATGAACAAATATATAACAATTTGTCATCATACGTGGCTATGAGTTTATATTTATATCACTTACTTAAAAGCAAAAAAAGGGCATAAGTCCCTTTCATTAAAGGTTTATGCCTTTTATTTTCATACAGTTGCTAAAATGTTTCCCTTACTTTAAATTTTTAATTTTATTATAAATCATAATCTGCATTCCTAAGACAACCTCAATTAGAATTGCTATGATGAAAAAGTGGTATCAGTAAGTTTAGGGCATTCAAATGTTTCCATAACCTTAGATAAATATAGTCATGTTACCAGAATATATAGGACTCATCAGCAGAGAACTTTTCATAAGCTAAAAAAAGCCCTTTAGCAATAAATGTGGTCACTTAGTGGTCTCTTAGTGGTCATTTAATAAGGCTGTTTTCACATACTTTGTTGCTATTTACCAGGTAGTGAGTTGTGGTTGATTTCCCCTCCAGATGCTCGCTTTCCGCGGGGCGGGGGTGAGCCTCCTCGGCGTAAACGCCTGTGGGGTCTCACCTGTCCCGCTGCTCCCGCAGGAGTCTCGCACTACCGCTCCAATCAACCTTAAATAGTTTTGTTTTAAAAACAACAATCTTTACGAAAAGAGCCTTTAATAAAAATAACACTGGAGAGTCCTTGTAAATAAGGGTTCTCCAGTGTTTATTATTACATGATCCTTTTGAAAAGCCGATTTCATTTAACCACGTAACATCTCACATTAGTTGGGTTTTCTTATTTATCTGGATTTATACATCCCTTCAATTCATGACATTTCATTTCCTAATAGAAAATTTGTGGTCATTTTGGTGGTCAATCATCTGTTGGTGGTCACCCAATTGAAAAATCCAGCACACACTAGGATACAATTATCCAATACTAGGATTTATCTATACAATTTCTATATATTCCACCAAGTTTCTTCTATATTAATGTGAGTTCTATAAGTTTCCATTTCATTTTCTATTCGGCTTATTAAAAGATATAAAAATGGTGCAAAACGTTGTGTCTTTTTTCAATACACTGGTAGCATTCCCTTCTACTATCATTGCTTGATGAGGTTTTAATACAAGTAAATATATCCTTCGCGTTCCCATGGGTGAACTTGTGTGCGGAACATACTTCTTAGAATAATCAGACATCATAAAACATCATAAATGCCTTTTTAACAGCTTTTTTTAAAATAGATTCAGCATTATTAAAAGTAAAATATTATGTTTAATCGGGCATTTATCGGGCACTTTTCGGGCACTTTTCGGGCAAAATAAACGCACTTATTTTGAGCAACTTGATATAAAATATAGTATAAATTACTAAAATAAACCGAAAAGAGCAAAATAATGAACATAAATATTAAGGTTTACTTGCATGCAAAAGAAACTAATTTCTTGCAGAGTGGAAACTTCCCTGTTCCTAATACAGACTTTAAGAAAGATCCTGACTGGACAGCTGCAGTTGCCCTTAATGGATTCAGCCAATTAAAAATAACTTATTCTGACCACAATGAAGGAATTTTTGAGGAATATATGAAAAGCATATAGATTTTTCAAGAAAATTGTGGTAAGTATAGGGACCTGGTATTTGCAGACCTATAACTATGAACGAATTCAAGATAACCTAAACAACCTGGATCCCTATGAAAATAGGTCCCAGGTTGTTTAGGTTATCTTTTATTCCTATCTCTTTTACAGGGAACACATCAAAATACAGATTTCATATTTTAATATATTTATTTTTTTGCTGTATAAGTTTGTTCCATGTACATATCAACTTTGTAAGGTACAATTGCCTTCGCGGTTTGTGCATCAGCTGCATGATTTGTTACTAATGTTATTAGGTTTGATGGGAATCTGCCAGGAATTCTTTTGGATTTGGTATAATCATAAACATCATGAATTCCAATATATACTTTCCATTTTCCATTTGATTGTTTTTCTGCCATCCAATCATAACTAAATTTACCAATAGTCAAATACCAATCCAAACCCACGTTATCTATATATGTAGCTTTACTTTTATTAAATGCGCCAGTAGCTTTTTCTCCTGCTTTATTTGCCTTATCAATAGCTGTAGCCATTGGAACGGATATGTCTGTATATGCTATTGTTTTTGAGAAACCATTTGATTTAGAACTACCCGCTGCATATGATCTATCTGTTGGTTTGTCTTGTAAAGAGTGCTTTAAGAAATTCCCCGCAGTTGGACAGTCTAAAGAAGCCATAGTTACAGCCAATGCAGTAAATTCAGTACGGTACCATGACTTTGATTTTAAAGCTCTTGTTTGGATAGGTGATAGATTGGGAGTTGTTTCTCTAGGTGTTTGATTGATAAGCTCATTTTCAATTAATGCATCCTCTTGTTCCAACTTTAATTTATTTTTTTCTGCTTCCTCATTAGCTGCAATGATTTCCTCTTTAATTAACAATGCGTCTTCTCCATAAACTACATCCTCAGAATCTAGTAGTATAGGTTCTTTAGTTATATATTGTACATTTGAAGAGTCATCCCAAGGGTTTGAAATCATTGTTTCAGAAGGAATTACATTGGACCCTTCCTCTGATGCCATTGATATACTTGGTAAAGTAAATGAAGTGATAAGTAAAGATGCCAGTGATGTTTTAATAATTTTCTTAATGTTAGTACTTTGCATTATTTAATCTCTTTCCATATTTTTGTAACAACTTGATTATCGTAACACAAAAGTAAATTATTTGTAAATAATATATTTTTAGGAAAAAATCTTAATGTAATTTTTGAGTTTGATAACTTTAGTGATATATTGGTAAAAAAAAGGAGGGTTTTCAGTGCGATTTAAGCGTGGTTTTAAATTTGTTTTTATTTCTCTATATTTTTATTGTTTACTAGCTGCATGTTCAGGTTTATCAGATTATGAAGTTGAGTTACCAGGAAATTTTTCTATAGTTAGCACATCAGAGCATCAAGTTACTATTTCCCCTAAAATTAGTGAAGGTTCCTGGGACAGTGCTGTTGTACCAGCAAAAGTCGTGGAAGTCGGATGGGATAAAAATTTTATTTTAGCTAAGCAAGTTGATTTAGTGGATAACCCCGAAAATACTAATAATACAGAGATTCCAGATAAAGATACCTTCCATTATTGGATAATAGACATTGGAACGGGAGTGGTAACTGGTCCATTAGATGAACAAAATTTTGCTGATGAAAAATCAGAGTTGAGTATATCAAAAGATATTAAGTTGAAAAATGTAGAAGATATTCGCTGAACAAACAATTGTATTAGCCTATCAACTAATATAGGTTGTTCTATCATATTTGTGTAAGTGAATATAAAAGCCCCTACTCAGTTAGAGTAAGGGCTTCTGTCGTGATGGTTTTTCTGGGTGAAATAGATAATATAACAGTAAAATTTTTGTATTCATTTCATACGCAATTTTTGACCAATCTGAATTGTATAGTTGCTATCAAGACTATTCCAATCCTTCAATTGCTTTATCGTGCTACCATATTTTCCAGCTAGAGCAAATACCGTGTCACCTTTCACAACTGTGTGATAAGTAGCTATTGAACCACTCACAATAAGGATGCTTCCAATTTGAAGAACATTTGGATTAACACTCGGATTCAATGCCTGAAGATTCGCCACCGTTGTATTGTACTTCTTAGCGATTGAATAAAAAGTATCGCCTGCTACTACTTTATGAGTGTTACCTGATGTGCCGTTATCCTTCAATTTGAGATTAAATGCTTTCACCAAACCATTCACATGGCCCTGAGCCAATGCTTCAATGAAAGCATTCTGTTTAAGTTGAGCCGCATCAGAAGCGTTATCGATGAACCCATTTTCTGTTAGGATGGCCGGCATGTTTGTCTCTCTCAACACATGGAAGTTCGCTGTCTTTTTACCGCGGTCTTTCAGGTTGATTAGCTTCATAATTTCAGCATGGATGTTATTTTGATAGGCCGTTGTAGGAGTGCCTACTCCTGGATATATATAATCTTCGTACCCTATGCCCCCACCAGCATTAATGTGGATGGATAAGAAAATGTCTGCCCTCCATTCATTAGCAGCTTTAGTACGACCAGATAAGGAAGGAAAAGTATCCCCTGTACGGCTCATTTTAGTAGAGACATCTTTATATCCACCAAGTATATCTCTTATTCGTGTACCGATTTGTAATGTTAACTCCTTTTCTCTTAACCCGTTTCCAACTGCACCTGGATCTGTTCCACCGTGTCCTGCATCAATAAAAATTTTAGTCATTTTCCATCGTCTCCTTTTAATTTAAAATCAAAATAAAAAGCCACCCGATTGGGCAGCTTATTTTAATCCTTGTTTTTTCAAAACTTCTTCTTGTTTTTGAGCTTTCGTTGTTACTAAATATTGATTCTTATACACTCCATATAAAGCAAACCCAAGAGGGACAATAGCAGTAAGAAAGTTAATAAATGAGTTAATCGTATTTTCATTGAACCATTCAACCTGATAACCGAGTGATTGAAAAAATAAAAGCAGTGCCCCAAGAGCACCACCAATCATCGCTATATATTGTTTTGCTTTATCCATTTCAAAATTCCCCTTTGTTTTCGATTTTATCAATGCGTTTATGTGCTTGTTTCACAATTTCTTCATTTCGAATAACTCTTTCTGATAATGCAGTCCAACGTTGATCACTGGCTTTAAAATCAATCCTAATTGAATCAACTGATTGACCAATATTATCTAACTTTGTTCTTTCTTCTAAACGTAAAAAAGCCGATAACAAGACCGGCGACTGTGCATAAAAGCCCAATGCAAGTAGTTAAAACTCCGATTCCTACTTCCAAAGATTTACCTCCTTGCGATGTTTTATTTTTCATTTAAAAAAAGCCTATTAGGCTTACGGCTGTAATCTATTAATTAACTTTGTCCTCACCACTTCCGTTAATGCTGAAAGGGCTTCGTTCCCTTGATACTCATCCGCATTAAGGGGAATGTAACCACTAAGATTGATGGCCCCCTCCGAATCCTTACTCTGGAACTGAACATGTACGGTAGATACTCCACCATCGGTATAACGGATATTAGTTGCTGTGATTTGAATTTCCAACATTATTCTTCAGCTCCTTTTTCGTCTTCTACATCAACGCTAAATTGTTCACAGAGATAATCATAAATTTCTGAGGCTTGTGCCTCGTACTCTTCATCCTCAACTTTTTTCAATATATGTTTAATGGTTCGGATCATCTCACGATTATCACCACCTTCAATAACAAGCTTTTCAGCATTCAGTTCTTTTAAATCATTCGACAGGGCATCCATATCTTTAACGTCATATTGACCATCCTTGACAAGCGCTTCTCCCTTTTCATCTTTATGAGAGTGTTCCTTAAGTAGCTCTTTTCGGTCAACTTCAACTACTTTCAGGCTTTCATTCATAAGGTTGATAAAATGCCGGCGGAAGCGTGAATGCTTTCTCGTCAGTTTTAGCTCATACATAAAATTAATCGCTGTCACTAATTTTCCGTTTTCGATCTCTACTCTCATAATTATTTCCTCCCTAATTTACGCTACATTTAATAAGTCTTCTAAATGAGCCATTCTTTTTTCTTGGTTCTTTAATTTTTCTTTTAAATATTGATTTTCGATTTTTAACCAATTTATTTCATCATCATGATTTTGAATGATTGTTGAAATTTCTTGGATGGCTTTAGTGTTCAGAGATAATGTTTTATACGTATTAATGGACTCACCATCTAAAGAAGCAATCGATAGACTATCTTCCGCAATAAAGCCTATTTGTCTATCATATATCCCATTTGAAATATTACTTTTTAACTCATATTCAACTACGTTCAAAGCATTAATTACATCCAATGCGTTACCTGAATATTTTTCAATATTATCTTTGAGTGTTCTACTTGAGGCATTTAAAAACGATGCTGCTCTTATATTTTTATAACTATCATCGGCTGAATGTTTTACCCTAACTTCACTATCTGATCCCACGAGTAGCAAGTTCAGATGGGATCCATTTCCTAGATTATTCAAAGTAATGGAACTAGCGAAGATTGAACCTGCCCTCAATTTCCCGGTTGTATTATCCAGACCTGGTGCCGTCGATATCCTCACTTCATCTGTAGCACCAATATAAATATGATTAGAATTAGAGCCTTGTGGATTTGAATCAATACGTTGTGTATATACATATTGTGCTCTTAAAGGCCTATAATCGTCTGTTGTTTCGTTGCGTGTAATTCTTACTTCTCCACCAGTTAATGGCTTTATATAAACATGTAATCCTGGAGAACCTGGATTTTTATTTATATAATCACCATAAAATCCTTTTGCTCTATGAGGTACATAATCATAGTCATCTACAAAACCGCTACCTGTTAAAGCAGTAGCATAAGTAACAGATCTCGTTTCGTTAAATGCTGCTAGATAGGCGTTATATTCGGCTGTACCAAAAATATCAGAAGTGGTCATTTTCTTAGTCGATTGAAATAAAATTTGCCCGGATGAATTAAGATAATAGATACCAGTTGTATCGATGGTTAAATTATTACCATTATTAACATCCATTCTTAAACGTCCACCCTGAACCTCAAATCTAGATGTTTCATCAATCGAACGTAATAATACCCCTGTAACGGTGCCGGCTTTGATTTTATCAGCCGACAAAGAAGAAATCTTGGCACTATCAATTGATGCATTAGCAATCTTCGCATTTGTAATGGCAGCATCTTTAAGTTCCGCTGTACCAACAGACAAATTGGCAATTTTCGCGTTGGTAATAGCCGCATTTGCAATGGCTGCTGTCCCCACTGCTAAGTTAGCAATTTTTGCACTTGTGACAGCTAAATCTTTTATATTTGCTTCTCCAATCACTGCTTTATCAATCATTGTTTGACCGGTGATATGAACTTTCTTACCGTCTATCAATATTCCTTCTGTTGATATATTAATTTGGTTGACGACATCATTTTCTTTTACTCTCAAATTAATATTGTCTGCTAATTGAGATATTTGTGAAGTTGTCGTCATTTCTACGTGATCTAAATGGTTTTGAACCTGAGTAATCGTACTCGTCAAACTACTAGAGGTTTGAGTTAATTGTGATTGAGTAGCAAATTTACCATCTGCATCCACTGTGCTAATTTTTGTTTCCACAACACCTGCCAATTGGGTAAATTGCGAAGTACTAACCTTATCGGATACAGTCGTTTGCAAGCCTAAAACAGTTTGATTTATAACGGATATTTGTCCAGTGGCATCGTCAGCTTTTCTAATAGCATCATCAGCATTATCAAAAGCTGACTGCGCTTGTGTTAATGCTTGTTGTGCGTTTAAAGTAGCTTGATTTGCAGTATTAAATGCAGAATTCGCTTGATTAACTGCTGTATTTATCTCCTCTTTGACATCATTGGCAATTAGATTAAAATCAACGGTACCATCAGCAAGTATTTGGGCTGTTTTACTTAGTTCCCTAAGTTCAGCCGCAATGTCGGGTCCGAAAAGAATATCATCAGAAATAATCCTTGCTGTTTGAGCCATTGCTTCCTCGGAGAATGGACCAGAAACGCCATGAGTATTCACAGCCCTTACTCGAAAATACCATTGCTGATTGTTACCTGCCTGGTGGGTGTAAATACTGGTTTTACCTCGGAATGCAAGATTAGATATGTCAGGTGTAAATCCTTGTATCTGAGAAGCATAGACCTCGTAATTAGCTATAGAAATGGTATTAACAAAATCCCATTCGACTAATACATTTTGAAATAATCCAGATGCCATAACATTTTTAGGTTTAGTAGGGGTGACATTTTCAATTCTGTCATCTGTAATGGGCTTCTTCCCACCATTGTTCCAAACCCCTTTGTTATCATTCAACTCCGATTCAATTTGATCAAGTCGGGCATCATCCGAATACAAGTCGATGAAATTCCCAAGTTCGACCACACCCGAATTGTCTGGATCTGATACATCATACTCAAAACTAATCACTCGCTCTTCCACTTCGATCGGCTTTGCAAAAGAATAATCCAAAGCAAAAGTGGTATCTCCTAATCTCACTTTTTCATGCTCGTATCCGATAATATTTTCAAGTAAAAAAACGCTCATCTCAAAATTACGAATCGGATGCTTTTGTTGTTGCAAGGCCTCCCATGTTTCTTGTAACAACGCTGCAGGGTCTTCTTGTTCACTACTTTCATATATGCCCTTTCGATGCCTTATGGTGCCATCAGCGTTTTCTCTGCCGAATACAGTTAGAGCTTCAGGGTCCCCAACCCACTTTTGGCCTTTTGGTTTATCTACAGGATCACCATTCTTTACTTTCCATTCAATATCAGCAAAAGTGATTTTTCTAGTAAATCCTCCCGTAGCTTCTCCTTCTTCGTCTTCTACCTCAAGAGATGAACCTCGTCCGTATAAAGCAGTCTTTGGGTAGGATTGAACTCTTTCCGTAATGGAAAGGATGTCTTTATCAATTTCCCACCGTTTACCTATGTCTTCCCCTCTTCTAGGAAGGATGTCGATAAACCGACCAGTTATCCTATTGCCCTCAATTTCCACACGGTCTCGAAGTTCGCCACCCCATGTATTAATACATTCGGTTATGGCTTCAGTCGGTGTCATGTAGTAAAAATTCGTGGAATCCAAACCTAACTCTGCCACCACTCCGACTTTCCACCTCACACCCTCCAGCGCTTTTGTAATGGCCGTTTTAAGCGTGACATTATAAGGCCGAACATCTTCAATAACCTCATCATTTAACTCAAGCATAGCTGCTTCACAGACCGCCGTTATAACCGGCCCGTCTTCACCATCGGTTCTTTCTGGTTCCTTAATAGTAAAAAGACGAAAAAAGCCATCCTTATCCATGAAGGCGACTTGGTTTTCAGCCACAATATGTTGCGAATCCTCATGATTTCCTGCTGCAGTAAATTCAAAAGCAGTTCCTTGATTCAATAATTCTTTAAAGGGTGCAGACCAAAAGGGACATGTTTCCTCTCCATCGTTAGAAAGGATCGCAACTAGATTGTCATATGGGTCAAATATATATAAATCAGACAACCGAAACACCTCCTATAGCCATCTCGGTCTGAATGTTACTGTTATGTTTGCAACGGTTTTATCAGCTATGATGTTATTTTGACCTTTTATAAATTCTGGCCATTTACTACTTAAATCTAACGCGGTCATCTTCACCAAATTATTAATAGTGATTTTTCGCTTGCTTGTATCGATTATTAACAAATCACTTTGTTTAAAATTCCAAATAACCTTAAGGGTCTTTTCGTTTATAGAAACCGTATAGTTAGTGGTATTAGACATGAATTTTATGGAGAATACCGGATTTGTTTTTAAAGTGCCCACATTTCGAATCGGGAAATCACCCAAGATCAATGATTCTTCCTCTCCATATTTGTATGGATCCGGACAGATAAAAGGAATGACTCCTTGTCCCCACTTCAATATTTCATCAGGATCAAAACTTCCGTCCACGACTGCATAATAGATTCGATCAGGTTCGTCATCAAAAATAAGAGGCTTTAGCTCGTCATGGATTAACCATTCTGCCAAGTCCTCTTTAACTTTTTGTAAATCCTCAATACTTTTACCCTTTAAAAAAACAGGAAGAGGTAATGCTCTAACTCCCGTATTCTTTTTAACCGGAAGAGCCCCTGGTCGTTTAGGAACGTCTTGATACGTCCACTCGATTGGAGCCCATGGTTGTCTGTTGCTATCTTTGGATTGTCAACACTAAATCAAACAACTTTTTTAAGGGATAATTTTTTATATTCTAGAGGACTTAAGTAGCCAAGAGTTCCATGAATTCTTAGCTTATTAAACCAGTTCACATAGTCTCCAAATTCGAGCGTTAGCTGGGATAAGTTCGTAAACTTTTTTTGATTGGCGAACTCAGTCTTAATGATTTTAAAGGTCGCTTCCGCGACGGCGTTATCATATGGACAACCTTTCATACTAAGTGAATGAACGGC
>NZ_JBFUHM010000062.1:0-25437 GCF_056402395.1 Peribacillus sp. P4_B1 | reverse complement strand
CTTCGTATTCTTCAGTATCAAGGGTTTGAAAATGTTTAAAACGTTTATCAGCCTGATCGCCTTTTCCTTCGACTTGGATTAAATAAAAAGACAGATAGGTAATCGTAAAATCCATGAATGTCACCTTCTTCAATTATTAAGCATAATTCCCGTACTTTTTTAAGACTTAATAAGTATAGAGATGTACAGTGATTCCGTCAAACTATTGGCGTGAATAAAAGAATAATTTTGGTACATTATTTCAAAATCATACTTAAAGAAAAATAGGGATAATGTTAAAATTCCACAAGACGAAAATAAAGGATTACAGGAAATACTCCATGAACGGTTAATCTAATAGATAAAATGAACTGCAAAATAAAAATATATTTTAAAGTAGATTAATTTAACAGCCTTAATGTCGAAATAGTATATATGGGTAGATAAATTGGAGGGCAATTCAATCATGAAAAGTATATGGAGAAACAGACAAAAGATAGATGCCATAGACTATATGCAATTTAAGGAACAAGTCGGTATAAATGTCACTGAATTTCCGAGCGTATTGGCTCAAGTGGATATGATTCATTTGACGATCGGGGATTTATGTATTATTCGGTCTTTACAAGATGAAGTAAAAGAACAATTGAGCCAAATTATAGAAAATTTTTATAAAAATCTAAAAAATGAATCCTCTTTAATGAAAATCATTTCGGACAATAGTTCTGTTGATAGGTTGAAAAAGACGCTTCATCGTCATATGTTCGAAATGTTCAGTGGTACAATTGATGATGCGTATATCAAACAGCGTTATGTCATCGCACAAGTACATGTGCGAATAGGACTGCAGCCAAAATGGTATATGAGTGCTTTTCAAGATTTACTGCAATCATTAATCATTCATGTAATTTCCAATATAAAGAATACTGAGCAATATCAGAATAACATTCTGGCTATCACCAAAGTTTTCAATTTAGAGCAGCAAATCGTTTTAGAGGCATATGAGCTTGAAAATGAAAAGATGCGTATAAAAAACCATGAAGAAAAAGAAAAGATTAAACTGCAGGTGAATCATAATGCAGAAGAATTGGCAGCAATCAGTCAAGAGACAAGTTCAGCGACTCAATTAATGGCAAATAAGGTAGCCGAAATTCATGATTTCACTCAAAAGGGTTCGGACATTGCGATAGAGACAGAGGGAAAATCAAATGAAGGCGTTGAACTGTTACAAGGATTAGAGAAAAGATTGGTAAAAACACAAGAGCAAATGACGCTCATCTCAAAAGATATGGAACACCTATCCAATACATCAAAGGAAATCAGACGAATTGTCACGATAATCACTTCAATTGCAGAACAAACGAATTTGTTGGCATTAAATGCAGCGATTGAAGCGGCAAGAGCGGGTGAAAATGGTAGAGGATTTGCGGTTGTAGCCTGTGAGGTAAGGAAGCTTTCGGAAAATACCAAAGAATCAATTTCGGAAGTAGTGAAACTCGTTAGTGGCATTGCTCATTTTACTAATGTTATGAATACATCTATTTCAATGGTTAGCGGTGAGATTACTAAAGGCACGGAACAAGGTAAAGAAACGAGCATATTTTTTACCGATATCGCAAAGGCCATGCTTTCAGTAAAAGAGCAGAATATTAAAATCACCAAGGAAATGACTGAACTGAATGTTATATTCGCGGAAATTAATGAAGCGTTCAATCAAGTGGCCGTTTCCTCGGATCAATTGACTCAATTAACGATGAACTTGTAGAAGTTCATAAGGTTTGTTAGAAGGAACATCTTAAAGTGGCTTATGTGATAGTATTTTATATTTTAATAAACAACTCGATAGAAAATTTTGATAAAAAAACCTCAAAGCAATTATGGAATAAGGATTATCATTTCATTATTTAATCGGGTGCTTAATTAATCTCTTGAAATAATATAGGTTTAATGTTATATTAATAAAGCGATGAGCTAATTTGTGTAAGCCGAAGAACAAGCTTTTAGCTAAACGTCGGGATGTGGCCTGACGGTTCTACGCCTCAAACGCATCAAAGACGCCTGCTGCGTGCAGGCGTCTTTTTCATTTTAGCGATTCTTTTTTTGCTGCTTGAACGTCATCCTTGAATTCCTCTTGAATTTCTTCTGTTATTCCCTTTGTTGCATCCTTGAACTCCCTAAGCGAGGTGCCAACTGCCCGTCCGATTTGCGGAAGCTTATTCGGTCCAAAAACAATTAAAGCTAAAATAAGGATTAAAATTAAACCAGGAAAACCAATGTTTGAAAGCATTACTAGTCACTCCAATCAAATCTGATAGTTAATATTATAGACTCCTGACAAGTATTTGCAAATGTTATCTACTATTAATTGTAATGCTCAACATCATAAATTAGACTTCTGTTAGACAAGCATTTTAAATTTATTTTGTCCTATTTTATCTTGCACATCTAAAAATCTTTCCTGCCTATCTTAGCCAATGCAATATATAAAATTAATATGTGAAGAGTGTCGCTTTTGGTTTTTTCCGTATAGGGCTGTTGCTTATTTCGCTCGTATTACATGAAAAATTTTATTGCTTGGAATGATTAAACTTGCAAGATTGAAGGTATTTAGGTATTATAACTATACAAGCTGCGTTGTTCGTAATGATAATTAAGTTTTAACCTTTAAGCTGTAATAGGGAGTTTTACATCGAAACAGGAATGTTATGCCTCGTCAACTGACTTGGACAACAGGATTGTTTCTGCAAACACCCACTTTGAGGAGTGGTGGTTTAAAACTTTCTTACTTGAATACGGCAATGGCGGCTTATATTTTTAGAATTAGAAACCAGTTCCGATTTGGGGCTGGTTTTTTGTTGTTTTTACTAATGTTCAGAGTGTTGGAGATAGATGCACTTATGGGTATTGTCAGAAAAATTAAAATGTAAGGATCCAGATTTATGAATAATATGTGAAAGTTTTTATTGAAATATCTGATAATTAGCCATTATAATAATAATAATAATAATTAGATAACTCGGTTCACTATTTATATAAAAGATGGTGAGTCGATATTTTTTAAGAATTACGTAAGCGCTACCATTTGGATGGAGTTATTGCAGTCACCTTAGGGAGGAGAAAATTTTATGGCTAGTATTAACACAACCGAGGTAATTAGCAACAGTAAATTTAACCGCTTTCATTTTGGGTTGCTGGCATGGTGTTTTATAATAATCCTTTTTGATGGCTATGACCTTGTCGTTTACGGAACGGTCGTCCCGGTATTGACGGAGGAGTGGAACCTAACTTCCGTGGAAGCGGGGGCTATGGGCAGCTATGGTCTATTTGGAATGATGTTCGGGGCGATCTTCTTTGGAACATTGGCAGATAGGATTGGCAGAAAAAATGTAATAGCGATTTCGCTGATTTTATTTAGTTTATTTACACTTTTATGTGGATTTGCGAACACACCTACCATGTTTTCGACTTTCCGATTTTTGGCGGGATTAGGGCTTGGGGGCATCATGCCGAATGTCATTGCCTTATTGACGGATTATGCACCGAAAACGATGCGGAGCATGGTCGTTTCGGTCGTTTTGTGCGGATATTCATTCGGAGGAATGCTTGCCCCGATACTGGGTATCTGGCTTATGCCGATCCTAGGTTGGGAGTCAATATTCTGGTTTGCGGGAATACCACTGTTATTTTTACCCTTCATGATGAAGCGTTTACCAGAGGCCTCTACGCATCTGATCAGAGTTGACAGAAAAGAAGAATTGATCAGGATATTATCCAAGGTAAGTCCTGAGAGCAATTTCGACATCAGGGACGAAATTGCAGAAGTGAAAAAAACTGATACGAATATGCCGATTGTTGGATTGTTTAAGGGGGCCCGTACTCTAAGCACCATGATGTTCTGGATCGCCTTTTTCATGTGTCTATTGATGGTATATGGATTGAATACATGGCTTCCCAAGCTAATGATCGAGGCAGGGTATGCGCTGAATTCAAGTTTAGGTTTCTTGATCGTTCTGCAGGGGGGAGCTATCATTGGCACGCTTATCATCGCTAAACTTTGTGATCGTTATGGATCCAAGAAAATGCTTGTGCCGATGTATGCGCTTGGGGCAGTCAGTTTGACGCTATTGGGAATGGGCGGAAGTTCCTTCATGATTTACACCTTGGTAGCGATTGCAGGTGCCTGTACCATTGGTGCCCAAAACCTTGTACAAGCCTATGTTTCACAATACTACCCACCAAATATTAGATCGACTGCATTAGGTGTGGCATCTGGAATCGGAAGGATCGGCGGTATGCTTGGACCTATACTCGGCGGATTTTTATTGTCCATCTCGCTGCCCATCCAATTGAATTTCATTGCCTTTGCCATTCCAGGTCTGATTGCAGCGGTTGCTTTATCATTCGTTCCAGTGAAAATGGCATATTACAAAAATGATCATTCGGAACCAAATGAAGAAATAGTGGTAGAATCCGATAAAATGAATGTCTTGTAAAAGTTAAATGCATGGAGACCCTCGCCGTCCATTTCATGTTCATTCGTTTTTGAGAGCTTCTGTTGGAGGAGTCATGATTCCGGTATTTATACATTTTAGTAACGATTTTGGTGGAATTGTTCGCCCTGACCTTAGAGGGATAAGATCGAAAGGATAAAGTTTCTTAAATGTTCATAATTTCGCAATGCAATTCACTCCATTATATAAAGAATAAATGTTAGAATGATTGTACGGATAATTAATTCCTCCTTGAAGTGGAGCGAACTAGAAATTAATCTCATCTTTTGAGAGGAGTCATTACTTTGAAATTTTTAAAGCACATAATTTTTTGGTTATGCATTATAGGTACATTATTCTCTATGATATATTTCTTCATAGCGGAAATTCCGTTATATATTAAATTATTAGGCGCAGCGATCATCCTTTATCTTGGTTATGATCTAATAACCGAATCTAAGAAAAGAAAGCGTAAGGAAGCCTTGGATGCTTAATATTATAATCGTAAACGCCCTCTTATCAAAAGAGGGCGTTTTTTTTGCAGGTTTCGGCAGTGTTGGGGGATAGCATCATTTCAGCAGTGGGAATTTGGTTCATAACGATAATTTCAGCAATATGACTGTAAGCAGGCAGGAAAAGAAACTGTTCTAACGTACCCCAATCGAAAGCAGCTAATAAGCTTGCTTTAAGGCATGAGATGAATTCTACAAATAGGCGATCTATTGCCTATAGGGTTGGGTGGGGAATTATTGAAGGGGAAAGGCTGGTAAAGATACTTGGATATTAGTAAAACGGCCAAACACCTATTGAAGGCTTTAGTGAGGAATTAAAGGGTTAAGGTCCTTTCATTTTTTTACTGTCTAGGTCCCCATATAATGACTGAAACCCCGACTAAACAGATTGCAGCTCCAATCCAATCATATAGATCAGGAGTTTTCTTATCGATGCCCCATCCCCATAAAACCGATAAAACAATGAAAACCCCGCCATATGCAGCATATACCCGTCCAAAGGTAGGGAACGTTTGAAAAGTTGCAATGATACCGTATAATACCAGCCCAAACCCTCCGGCTAACCCTAGATAAATGGATTTACCCTCTCTTAACCAAAGCCAAATTAGGTAGCCACCACCAATTTCGGCTAGGCCTGCCATAAGGAATACTATTATAGTAACTAACATTTATGTATACCTCTCTTTCTCGTTGAATTTTATCATACTTAGCAATGTTCTAAAGTGTAGACTTTTGAAGAAAAAGTGAATATGGACCGAAAGTTACATGGATCATCACCGTTAAAGCATGAAAATGATCCTTCTTTAATAAGATATTGTTATGCATGATTGATCTATGAAGAATTGTAGCTTTCAATAGAATTTAAGCCATCATCATCTTTTAACTCTAACTTGGATTGCAAGTCAGATACAAAGGGTACTATACCTAAAAGGAAATATAGTAATCTAGTTGAGGAGTTGCATCCATGAAATCCCGAACATTTGTATGCATGTTAGCCCTATTTCATTCATGTATTGTCGGCCTATCTTTCTTATTCACGAAAATGGCGATTGCAGAATCGAATCCGCTTGATACTTTGGCGTTCCGATTCACGGTTTCTTTCGTGATCATTTTATTCCTTGTCGCCTTTAAAGTCATTAAGGTGAACTATTCCTGGGAGTCAGCTAAAAATCTGGTTCCACTATCCTTGCTATTCCCCACTCTTTTCTTTACCTTTCAAACTTTCGGACTTAAGTATTCGCAATCCACTGATGCTGGAATTCTGTCTGCCGTCACCCCAATTCTAACATTAATGATAGCTGGATATTTCCTTAAGGAGAAAACATCTTTATATCAAAAACTTTCGATTGTCTTGTCGGTAGGTGGGGTCATTTTTATTTTGGTGATGAAAGGGAGCACGATCAATTTTTCCGACATGCTTGGGATGGTGTTGATTCTGCTCTCCTGTATGGCTACTGCATGTTATACAACGATGACCCGTTCGCTTGCCAAGGACTATACACCAGGTGAAATGTCCTTTTTCATGATGGGAACAGGCTTTGTCATTTTTAACGTTGCCGCGCTCGTTACCCATTTAAAACAAGCAACAATGCCGGAATTCTTTACACCATGGTCAAGCATGGAATTCATCAGTTCCATTTTGTATTTGGGAATATTGGCTTCATTGGTCACCTCGTTATTATCCAATACGATTTTATCAAAAATCAAAGCATCTCAAATGAGTGTATTTGCAAATCTTTCCACGGTTGTCACGATTGCAGCGGGAGCTCTCATTCTTGATGAAAATATTACAATCTACGATATTATGGGGTCAGTACTAATCATTTTAGGTGTAATAGGGACGAATTATTTTGAAGGGGAGAAAGAGCATACGATAAAAGTGAATCTTGAATATAAAGAGGAACAAAGTGTGAAATGAATGAAAATGGTCCATCCTAATAGGAATGGACCATGCAGACTGTAGGCAAACTTGAACTGCCCCGTAATGTTAACCAAACTAACATTTACGGGGTGTTTTTTTATGGCTTGTACAATTCAGCTTTGTTACAAAACTTAGATAGAAATCATACCTGAAGAGTTGTAGGTATTGCTTTGAGTCAGTTGGTTCGGGAACATCATTTGATAAAAGATACTTTTTCCGAACCCCTTTTTTCTACAAACTGAATGGTCCATTTTCATTTCCACCATATTGTTTGCGGGAAATTTGCTGAACCGATCAATACTTGCTCGCCCAGTTGAGGTGTGCAGACTTGGACGGCAAGATCATTGGCAGCTTTTGTTACCCGTTCTATCGGATCTGTCCAATCATGAAAAGACAATGTGAACCCAGCCCAATGAATGGGAATCATCAGTTTTCCTTGTACATCGATGTGTGCTTGAACAGTTTCCTCAGGCATCATATGGATGGTTGACCAGCGCTCATCATATTGGCCGCATTCCATTAAGGTTAAATCAAAAGGACCGTATTTTTCGCCGATATCTTTAAAATGGCTACCATATCCACTATCACCGCTGAAAAATACCTTTTCACGTTTTCCATTAATTACCCAAGAACACCACAACGTCGTATTGCCATCGGTTAAACTCCTTCCAGAAAAATGCCTTGCAGGTGTACAAACAAATTTCAAATCCTTGAATGAAACTTCATCCCACCAATTATGTTCCTGGATCAGTTCTTGTTTAACGCCCCATCTTTCAAGGTGTCCACCGACACCCAGTGGAACAATGAACTGACCGACCTTATCTTTTATTTTCTTTATTGAGAAATAATCCAGATGATCGTAATGGTCATGTGAGAGCAGGACGGCATCGATAGGAGGCAGTGAATCCAAATCAACAGGCAATTCCCCGCTAAACCGCTTGTTCCCAAACCAAGGAAACGGAGTGGGTGCTTTGCCAAACATCGGATCCACCAAAATAGTTTTCCCGTCTATCTCCAACATGAATGCAGAATGACCAAACCAGGTGACTTTATTGGAATCCACAGATACAGGTTCTTTTGTTCCAATTCCGATAGGATGGTCTGGTCTTCTTTTTGGATTGCCTTTTATGTAATCCCGTAAAATGGAACCGGTATGTTTAAGACTCATCGATTGACTAGCAGGAATCTGATTGTGGAATTTCCCATTGGCAAAATTCTCTTTAGTAGTGAAACTTTGCACTTTTTCTTTGTTTGCCCGCCTCCCCAGCGGAGGATAGAGGTTAAGGACAAGTAACACTAATATAATAGAAGAAATGATGAACTTTATAATTTTCAGCATGAATTATGTTCCTCCCATATTAATCAGACCTTTCGTAAACTTATCATATCACAGAATTTGTATGGTTATTTACTGCGATATCCCACAAGAGATTTACCCTCCTGATAATAGGTGTTGCTGGTTGGTGAAATCGATGATTCATATAGTGGATTATCCCTTTGGGAGGAGTGTTTTGAAAAACTCATGACCAGTGTTTAAGTTTCACCCGCCCCAGGCAGGGAAAAGGGGTATATATAATGAATAATATAGAGAGCGGATATGTGATATAACAGCCGTATGAATGGTAGGGGGATAAAACGATTGTTAATGTTTTTCAGAGTCTTTGTATGGGTAGTATTTATTGCTTTATTAGCATATGTCATTCTTTCTTGGAAATATAAAGATAGGGTAAGTAAGAGGATTGAAGCAATTCGAAAAACCTGGTATGTCATTTTTATATTAGGAGCATTGATTTATTGGAATTTCTATCCGATGAGTATATTTAACGAATGGAAAAACTTCTTGATTATGGCTATTGTATTTATCCTGATAGATATGTTTGTGTTCTTGAGCATGTATATATCCAAAATTGGCGATAATGAACTGTCCTATGCAACAAAAGCCGTTGCGGAAAGTGATAAACTTTTAACGGATAATAGGGAAAAGGTCAAGAATATGTTTCATCTCCTCAAAAAAGAAGGGATTCCTGAGTATTATCAAACGAATAAGGAATACTTGGCTTATTTGAGCATTCTCCTTCAAGCTTATGCCGCAAAAGAAGGGATGAACGTGAAAATCCTTCCTTTCAAAACGGAACAGGACAAGCAATTGGTGATAAATGGGCATCCGAACTTGAATGGCAGTACCATTCGTGCTACATTGGAAAGAGAAGATACGTATTATAATGATGAAGAAAAAATGGCTCTGCAGCCAGTAAGTATATTGATGGAATCCTATATCCTTGACGTTAAATCAGAAAGCTTCGTTTCAGAAGTCGATTGTTTATTAATAGCATTATTAATCATGATGTTCGATATGGTCATAAAACAAAACCCGGGTGGTGAAGATAAATGAGCATTTATGATAAAGCCGGCAGTGAAGTGTCAGTTGCCGTAATCAAACCACAGGTGAAAATACCCGACGTAGGTTTGAGTCCCCATACCAAAAAGGTGATGAAACAAAACGAACGCATTATCCTGAAACAAAAAGAAAAAGCTGCACGCTTCAGCCGGTTAAAAAGTGTTTAATAAGAATCAAGGCAGAGGTTTTCCTTTGCCTTATGATATTTAATGGAAAGCCCGCATATACTATTCAAAATAAAGGAATAGGAAGGGTCTTTCAGGATATGAACAAAAAACCCGAGAGAGTTAACATCCCGGCCCCCTCGGCTTCACCATCCGAGAAACGGATACATAAGGAAAATGCTGATCTGCTCAAGCTGTTGCAAAGGCTTAAAGCTAAACGTTGGATTTTTTTAAGGTAAAGGTCAAAGCCAGTCTCTACGGAGAACTGGTTTTTTTATTTTTCAGGAAAATCACAGCGGTGAAAGTATTGAATATTCTTTCGACCTAACTCTTTAGCAGTATACATCGTACGATCAGCTTTTTTCAAAAGTGACTCCATTTCCGTACCATTATGCGGATAAAAGCTTATCCCTATGCTAACTGATACAAAATAATCATTTCCTTTAATGGGAATGGGCATTGTGGATAATTGGTTCAATATTAATTCTGCATTTTGCTGTGTGCTTTTCATTAAATCCTCACAATCCGATGGATGTAATAATACAATGAATTCATCTCCACCTATACGTGCCACATGACTCCCGTGGGGGACGGTTTGCAAAAGACATTCAGCCGCTTTTTTTATAACGTCGTCTCCAGCATCATGACCGAAGGAATCATTGAAAAATTTAAAATGATCAAGATCGATGTAAAGAATGGCCATTTCATCGTTTGTTTTATCGTCATGAAAATCAAAATAATTATAAATGAAGTGCCTATTATAAAGACCTGACAAAGGATCTCTGATTATCCCATCTTCAAGAATGATGGTTTGACTAATCAAAGCTGCCAAAGATTTGATGAGTATCCTATCATACTCCTTAAAATCATAAGGTTTAATGTCGAATGCACATAATGTACCAATGATTTCACCCTCATTTATAAGGGGCGTTCCCATAAAACACCCATTCTCGATAAACTTCGTTACGGGGTGGCCACTAGTCAAATCATGTTTCTTTAAATTCGGGATAACGAGTGGTTCCAAGCCATTCTCAACAACTAATTTGCAATAAGCCATATTATAAGGAAGGATGTCACCTTCACAAATTAACTTAGCATTTCTATTGAAGGATTTGATCATAAAACTCTGTGTGGGATTCAATACCGAAAGAAAGAATGTATTGACATCAATGGTTTGGGCTAATAGTGCTAATACTTCTTTAGCCATTGAGTCAAAATTTTTATAATAATTGATATCTTGCTGAATCATTTTCAGGCTCCTCTTTTATCTTTAGTCTTTTTAGGTTTCCGGATGTTATTTCTCATATTGAACTAGAAAGACACAAAAGCGGAATCTGAATACCGTGACAGTTACCAGGATTTCCACTAAACTCAATTAAGGGGTTGGATTCGTTTTATTGATGGATAATGTAATCGGTAAGCTGACCGTTTAATGGGCTGTTTCTATTTTTCTTAATTCAGTATGATTGTCAGTCAGTTAAAAATTGACCCTTATTTTATTTTCGGCTTTTTTAATATCATTAAATTTCTTTTGCCTGATTTCCAAATGGCTAATCGGCTATTCGTTTCAATATGCCGGTATGGGCATCACTTAATAACCGATATTTCCCTTTAAGTCAATAATCAGTCTATCTAACCTGTATTATACTGTACGTGAAATGGCAAGAGTACCGTTTCAGGTACAAAATTAGTATCAATTTTTCATATTCACCTTGGCTCGTATGAGGTTAAAGCAGCTTGGCATTTCTGTTCCTTGTCATGATTAAAGAACTACATGAATTACCTAGATAAAACGAATGTATCTGGCTCATTTAAAAAAATGTTTTGGAGAGGATAAAAGGTAAGAATAAAGTACATACAGGATAATTCAAAAGGGGATCATTATGGGAAAATTAGAAAGTATATATCCTATTGCTATAGACAATACAAAGGAAAAAATAATCCAGGATATGGATTACTTTTTAGAGAATCAAGAGACGATGCCTTCGTTTGCAACATATATATCAGACAGGGTTTCTTTTATTGAGCAAATTTGGATCAATGTTTGGTTAAATAAAGCATCAAACGATGTACCCAGGAAGGAAAAAAAGGTGTTTCTAAGCGAAAGGGGATTTGTAACAGAAGGTTCAGATCATAAGCTGATAAATAGCATGTTCCGGAACGAATTAAAGAAGTATCGTCCTTTTGATGCCTTATCGTGGATAAAAAAATCCTTTGCAGAAAATCCAGATGATTGGGAGAAGAGATATAAAAATGCAAGGGATAACTTCACTAAGCGACAAGAAGAACAGCGGCTGGCTAAGCAACGATGGAAAATACGCGTTAGACTTCAAGAAGAGGCCAATACTTTTTTTGAAAAAAGCTCACTGCTTATATATTTACATGTCAGAAATTATATTGCTGGAAATTTGGCAGCGGATCTTAATAATAAGCCTAAATTTCAATATGTCGATCCATACTTGCTTGAAGAACGATTGGTTGAAGAGGGGGGATTTCAAGCAGCTGAATACCTTATGGTCTCTGATTTTTTTGAAGAGCTGACAGGTGATATTCACTCGTTACTCGATTGGGGAAGGAACCATTTTGAGTATGAAAATTACTTCTACCGGTATGAAAGGCTAGTTTCGGATTTTATTCTGAAATTAGCCCCAGAAAAGTACTTGAACCAATTACCTGTTGCACTGCATCATGATTTTTTGGAGTCATATGGGGAAAGGCTGACGGTTGAAGACCTTCAAGGTATATTAAGGGATGAATTGGCTGATTTGTCTCAGGCCTGTTTTGATGAACTTCAGGAAGAATACCTTTCTGATTTACTGAGCCTTGAAGGAATTCCTTTTAATGAAACATTGCACGAACAAATATTTGAAAAGGACGAGGCGAACAGAGAAAGAAGAAAAGCTGAAGTATTGGCAGAGCAGGCAAAGAAGCTGGCTGAAGAGCAAAGGATGATTGATGACATTATCGGAAAGGCCTATACTCCATCATTAGGAAAAAAAGTTAGGTATGTTTTGCATATCGGAGAGACCAATACCGGGAAGACACATAAGGCCCTACAAAAAATGAAAGAAGCGGAAAGCGGTTTGTATCTGGCACCCCTTAGACTACTAGCCCTCGAAGTGTTTGATAAATTAAATGCGGATGGTGTTCCTTGTTCATTAAAAACCGGTGAAGAAGAAAAGGCAGTTGCGGGTGCTAATCATGTTTCCAGCACAGTTGAAATGTTTCATGAAAAAGACTACCATGAAGTGATCGTTATAGATGAAGCCCAAATGATTGCCGATAAAGATCGAGGCTTTTCGTGGTTTAGGGCAATCACACAAGCAAATGCGAAAGAAGTACACATTATCGGAAGCAAGAATATCAAAATGATGCTTTTGAACCTACTGAATGAAGCAGATTTAGAACTCCACGAATACAGACGTGAAATACCGCTGGAGGTAGAACAAAAGGAATTTGGATTGAAGTATACCAAAAAAGGGGATGCGCTCATTTGTTTTTCAAGAAGGCACGTACTGGAAACCGCATCCCGTCTAAAAGAGAGTGGACATAATGTCAGCATGATATACGGCAGTATGCCTCCTGAAAACAGAAAACGGCAAATAGAGTTATTCAATCGCGGTGAAACATCAGTGGTTGTAGCCACAGATGCGATAGGAATGGGATTGAACTTGCCAATCCGACGCATCGTCTTTCTTGAAAATGAAAAATTCGACGGGACTCGAAGAAGAAGATTGACTTCTCAAGAAATCAAACAAATCGCAGGTCGAGCAGGGAGAAAAGGGATTTACGATACTGGCAAGGTGGCATTTACAGCAGAGATTAAAATCATGAATAAGTTGCTGGAACAAGTAGATGAGCCAGTTCAGACCTTCACTATTGCCCCAACCTCGGCTGTGTTTGAACGTTTTCAAAAGTATTACAGGAATCTAGGAACATTTTTCGAAATGTGGGAGAGGTTCGAGCCTCCTAAAGGCACGAAAAAGGCATCACTATCGGAAGAAAGGGAGCTTTACGAGCTTATACGGGATACTGAAATCGAAGCGCGTTTTTCCTTAATGGATTTATATGGATTCTTGCATATCCCTTTTTCAGCGAAAGAACCAAGTCTGATCAAGCAGTGGCTGGAAACGGTCGAAGCGATTGCCGAGAGCAGTGAACTTCCTGAACCGATCATCAAGACTAAAAATCTGGAGGAATTGGAGCTTTCTTATAAAGCGATAGGCCTTCATCTATTATTTTTATATCGGATGGGCAAGAGGACTGAAACTGTTTACTGGGAGCGTATCCGTGAAGAAATCAGTGAGGGCGTTCATGATCAGTTAAAAGACGAAATGTTGAATTATCAAAAAAAATGCAAGCGCTGTGGAAAAAAGTTGCCGGATGACTCCCGTTTTCATATATGTGATGCTTGTTACCACAGAGGGTATAGGAAGTCACACAGATTCAACTAAACTGAAATTTTTCCAATATTGAGCAACCCGAATAAAGAACACCTTTGGTGTAGGTATTCGGGTTGTAGTCTGTTGAATATATACTCATTCATTCCGTTTCGCTTTAGCAATAAGTGATGCTTGCTGCTTCATACGTTTATCAGCTTTTTTATCATGCACCACTAAGATGGCATGAATTAAACCAGGTACGTAAAAAATTAGTGTGAGGATTAAATTAAACAAAGCCTGAATGGGTTTACCCGCTAATAATACGGCTAAGGGGGGGAAAAGAATCGCGATTAAATATAGAATAATAAACACTCTCCAAAATTATGATTTTCATCTGAATTTTACGACTTGACAATCTACAAGTAATACTAGCATTACTTGTAGTGTAAAGCTACCGTTCCATCTTCCTGATGATACCCCTTGCTATTACCTTGATAAATATATGCCCGGGTGTCCGCTTCATACCCAACCGACATTCTGTCTTTAAAGATATATTTTTTGAGGGATTCTTTATCTTGGATTAAGCATGAGGTGGCTGGCTTAGGAAAAGGAAAATATCGTTTTTGCAGGTAGTGGGCAAAGTACGTTTTTTTGTATTAGAATAGTCAGAAAACTGACTGAAAGCGGGAAATTCATGAGAAAAAAGATAGGCTGTTTGCATGCACACTATACAAATATTGAATATATAGAAAAAGCCTTCTCGTAATTTGATATTGAATGGCTTCATTTTGTAGATCCAGGCTTGATGCATAGGGTGGCATCGGATGTAAAGTTTAAGTATTCGGATGCTCAAAAAATGGTTAAAGAACAAGTCGAATGGATTGCCGAATGTAAAGTGGATGCCATCCTGATAACCTGTACGAATTACATCGCCTTTTTAAACGAAGAACAACTCTCCTTACCCATGCCTATCATTAAAATCGATGAACCATATTTTGAACAAATTTGCCAATTGCGGCAACCGCAAGTCATATTATTCACGAACCCTGCTACTGTCGAAGGAACTGTCAAACGTTTAAATGCACATGCTGAAAAATATGAGGGTGTGGATTTTGAAGTAATCATCATCGACAATACGTTTGCATTCATTATGCAGGGATTGGGTGAAAAATATAACCAGGAAATCGTTAAGTTCCTGCACCACTTTAATAGTGGGAAAAGACCTCTGTCGGTGGCACAATTATCAATGGTTGAAGCAGCTCAACGTTATGAGTTTCAGACAGGAAACAAAGTTTTAAATCCATTGCATGCATTAGTTGATTCCATGATCGTTCAACTAGAACTAAGTTCATTGAGTGGTCTTTGAATCAAATGATTTCTGCTGCCGCATGAACGGAACGTTTTTTAATTTCAAAAAAATGTATTTGTATATAGAAGAAAATAAAAAAATCCCTAATCTGGTTAAATCCCAGTGCAGGGATTTTTTTTATTATTCCTTTGTGCGGATTTGTTCACGGATGTTTTCAAGTTCTTCAAGGGATAGAGCTGTCAGGGAATTTTTTATTTCTTCTTCGACCCGTTTTCGATCAAGCTCCCTATATGCGCTCCACCAATCCCGCAGCCCTTCGGTGTTTTCGAGAAGATACTCTATATCAATTTCTTCTTGCTCATCATCTGATAAATATCGCATGACTGCACCTAATAATCGATTGAGTTTGGCTAATTCACTTTCCTTATCAGGTGAAGCGGGGGTATCTTTCACTTCTAAATCAGCTTTAGCCGGAACATTCCGAGGTGTCATAATATCCTCCTGTTTTTAATACTAGTGTGCCTAAAAATGGCGGTTTTCAATATATGTCTTTGGTATTTTTATAAATTTCATCTTTAGAAAATTTCAACATATACCTCGCTAGAATATATAAATTATATCATCATCCTTAAACAGATTTAACAAAGTAATGGGTAGGTAAGGGGGAAGTAAAATAAAAGAAATAGCTTAGTGCTATTCCTTTCATAAAGCAGCTAATTTTATACATTCTTCTGCGCATCTAAAGCATGCCTCAGCACATTTTTGACAATGTTCATGATCGTGATTTTTACATTCGTTCCCGCAGTTTTCACAGATCTTGGCACAAACTTCAGCCAACTCTGAAATAAATGGTGTACCTCTTCCTATCGCCTGTTCTAAATAAGAGCAAAAATCCGCACATTCCCGATCCAAGCGAATGCACTCCACCATCATGTTTACTTGATCTTCTTTTAAGCATGCGTCGTAACAATGATTACACGCGGTCATACAATCATTTAAAGTTTGGATAACAGCTGAATAATTCTCATGTGACATGAACAAATCTCCTCCTAAATATGGTCTATCCCTTACTATTATCCTTTATACTATCCTTTAAACTTCTTTTAGGTTAAGGTGAATGGCTCTATAAAACTGACCGGACACGTGAAAGGCTTTAGGGAATTAATGGAAGTAGCAGTGCATAAATTTAAATGAAAGGAGTGGATATATGAAAATGTTTATTAAATTAAGTGTGGCCAGTGTCTCCGGAGCCGTCGTGTATTTGATATATAATGTCAACCAGACGCTGCGTAAAGGAATGGGAACGCTCGAAGAAACAAACAAGACACTGGAAGAGGTAAGAAATGCGGTACATGGATTGACGCAAGAGTCCAAACAATTGATCCACTCTGCCAATCAAATTACAGCGGATGTAAAAGGGAAGATGGAAAATGTCGATCCATTGCTAGAATCAGCTCAAGATGTTGGGGAAATGATTCATAATGTAACCAATTCCATGAAAGAAGCCAGTTTGGAAGGCCGCCCTAAGGATTTATCCACTCGGACTGAAGCTGAGGGGGTTCAAATAATAATCAAATAGTATCATCATTTATCACTAAAAAAACAGGCACCCCGGGATTCACTAACCTATTTAAAGTAATCGTTTCTACTATTTAATATAGAGGGGGAGCTTTATCTTGATAATTCAATATAGTGTGGCTGCGATCGCTTTAGCCTTCATTTGGTTGGTCGTATTTTTAATTAGTACTCTTCAAAAGGGAATGGTCACGATAGGAGAAGCCAATCAAACATTGGTTGAGGTGAGAAATGCCATCCACGATTTGTCCGGCGAATCGAAACAACTATTGCAAACTGCAAATGAAATCACCGACGATGTAAAAACTAAAATAAAAACGGTTGAACCATTATTGGATTCTGCTCAAGATGTTGGTGAAGCGATACATTCAGTTACAGACTCTGTTAAAAAAGCCACTAACGGATTTCGGACAGAGTTTTCCCAGAAAAAAATCAATGCTATCAAACCCAAAAGCCAATTTAGATAATAAGATCATAATAAAAGGCTCTTTTCGTAAAGATTGTTGTTTTTAAAACGAAACTATTTAAGGTTGATTGGAGCGGAAGTGCTAGACTCCTGCGGGAGCAGCGGGACAGGTGAGACCCCACAGGCGTTTACGCCGAGGAGGCTCACCGCCCGCTCCAAGGAAAGCGAGCATCTGGAGGGGAAATCAACCACAGCTCACTACCTGGTTAATAGCAACAAAGTATGTGAAAACAGCCTAATGAAAAGATGAAAGACACTGCCGGGTAAGGAAGTGTCTTTTTTGAGGGTATGTATAATTATAGCCGTAATCATAGGATTAATCTGGATACCGCCGTTATTATCTATTAGACCCATTTCTCTCATACAGATCTCTTTACACCCTGTATGAGAATATGGAATAAACCTGAATTTTTTTGTATGGATTTAAAACAAGCTATTATTTTTCGGTCTTGTCACCTGTAGACTGGCCGGAAGATTTTGATTCATTGGAATGTTTGACGCCTTTACTTACATATGGTTTTGCGCTTTTTTTCTTGTTGGCACCAGTTTTCCAACGATTCCAGCCCTTCTTGCCCGTACCTGTTCCCGTACCTTTACCCGTACCACTCTTAGCCTTAGCTTTACTCATGAAATCACTCCATTACTATTGTATGGTTATATTAAACCATTTTACTTGATTATTACCCAAGTATGTTGAAATATACAGTAACCACGGTGATATGTACAGGGAAAGGCTCAATATTTTTATCAGAATCTTTATAAACCAATAAAAGCAAGGATTTTTGCTGGACGGCACTTACTTATTCTTACCTATTATTCCAATTATTTGCTGTGTTTCCTCAAAAATAAACTTAGTGGAGCAGCAGAATGGATGGACCTGATTTTAGTCATTTTATCGATATGGACCTGGATTTCATCAAAAAGATACTTATTCCAATTTTTTTGCAAATGGTCAAGTAGTGCATGAAAGTTAATAATACAGCGCCCGTATTCATTCCTAAAATGATGCCTCCCATATTAAGTGAAGCTTGGGACCCTAGGATATACATCATTAAAAATGCAACGATATGGGACCAGACTGTATGGATGAAAGCATCTTTCACTAAGCCCAGGCCGATGAGATAGGCTTGCATTGGAATGACAAAAAAATGAAAAAGGAAATAGGGACATAATAATTTTAAATAGTATGAGGCAGATGTTGAGGAAAAAAAGAGAGAGGTCAAGGGTTCCGCAAAGAAATAAATGAAGAACACAGCTGGAACCCCATACAATACAGTAAAAGACATCGATTTTTGCAATAAAACCCTCAATTTTTCCTTATCCTGTTTCTTGTGCGCATTCGAAACATTCGGTATGAGCATGATCATTAAGGAATGTGCGATAAAGGCTGGAAAGAAGCCGATGGTCATCGCTACTCCAGTGAGCATCCCAAAATGCTCTGTAGCCACAACCGCACCGAATCCTGCTGAGAGAAGGGCAGTATGGATCAAAAAAGGTTGCATGGCATTTGTTATGGCATGAAAGATCCTTAATCCCATAGTGGGCAGCGAAACCGCCAATAACTTTTGTCGTGCATGTTTACCGGTTGTTCGCGAGTTTGTACCGCGTTTCATGATTCGCATTTGAAGGATCAAAAGGTTTATTAAGTATAGAAAAACGAGGAACTCACTGCCAATCAATACAAAAAAGGCCATCAACAATGATTTTTCTTGGTTAAAATGAAATAAGTTAAAGATGAGGAAAAGCAAACCAAATTGAATGATATCCTTCAAAAAGTTGGAAAAGGCAATCTTCCCCATTTGCTGGACACCCATGAAATACCCTCTTGCAATCGACGAGAATGCAACTATTGGGATTAAAGTGATGAGCAGCCATTTAATATAAGGATGATATCTGTCCATTATGGATGAGAATGAAAGTATGAAAGGCAKGACTACGCACATGACCAACACGATGACTGCAGCCATTTTAAGAGCATGGATGACTAGATTATAATGCAATGTCTGTTTATTTTCAGCAACGAATTTTGAAATGGAAATATGTAATTCAAGGCTGGCAATCACATATATCAAAAAGAAAATTGGCAATATGGACATATAAAGCCCCATGCCCTCTTCCTGTAATTCCCTGGCTAGGATCATGTTTACTAAAAATTCAATACATTCACCAAAAAACGCTGCGACAATCAAAATGAGCGTTCCCTTATAAAAAGACTTCATGTTGGACCACTCCTAACAAGGTGTTTGTATAAAGATATGAGACATGCTTTGGAATATTCATACGGAGCTCCACAAAATGGTGATACATAATGCGGCTATGGCTATGGGGAATACTGATTAATCTGTTGGAAGATAAAAAATTAAATCAGGTAAGGATGGGAAAGTGGAAGAAATCGATTGGTTACATGTAATTTAGAAATTTTCACCCAAGCCTTCTGCATCAAAAGGGTTCATTCAAGTAATGGGTTTGCATTTATTTCATTCTTCTGATCAGGGGTTTTTGGTTTGCCAGGTTCCCTTTGGCAAAAATATCGGATGAATTATGAAACAATAGTCGGAGCCTTGATTTTCACTTTGTAATTCATGCTTTATTTTGCTATCCTTTAGCAGAGGGGATGATCAATATGAAATTCACATCTATTAGTCAATTAAATATAGATGAATTGTGCATTGCGTTTGAAAGTTTGCTTACGAAACATGACATTACATTTAAATATGTAGATATGAGGGAAGATAACGGAATCTTATCGTTTATTTTTTGTAATGACCCGGATAAGGCTAGGTCGGTCGAATTGGAAAGTGAACGCTTCATTGGATTAGATACTGATTACATAGCCAAGGAAATTTTAGTGCCAATCTTGCCTAGATTAAAAGAATATGCACAAAAATAAAATCATCGATTAAGATGATTTTTTTTGTGATACTTGTTAAATGTCATGAGATTTACTTTACCTATATTTCTATAGCTTAAATAGAGCTTAATTATCCAGGAGGCAAACTGAAATGTAACTTCCAATTAATTGTGGTTAAGTATAAAAAATACCCTGGGTATGAAACCTCCAGGGTATTTTTTCTTTATACTGATTTTATCGGAATCAAGATCGCTTTCATCGCTATACTCTTTTCCACAGCCATCCGGATAAGATTAAATGACCATCTTTTTACCGGCATTTAATTGAACTTCCTGCTTAGGAGTTTCTGCTTTCTTGATTTGCTTTACCTTAAAGTGATAAACCGCATAACAACCAATGAAGAATGTTCCCCCGCAATAAAGGGCCATTCGCTGCTCAGGAACAAACGCTAGACTGATCATGACTATGCAGTTTGCTATCAAGGCAAGAATGGGGATGACTGGGTATAGCGGTACTTTGAATTTCAGATTTTCTACCTTTCCGCCTTGGCGGGTATATGATCTTCTAAAAGCAAGAAGACAAGCCGCGATTGCAATCCAGCCAATTTGCGCTCCTAATCCTGCAAGGGAGAGAAGAAAGACAAACACTGTTTTGGCGGCTACTACACTTGAAAGTAAAGACAAACCAGCTATTGCAAGGGTAATAAGCAAGGCATTAAGCGGAATTCCTCGCTTATTTACCATACCGAGCTTCGGACTTGCCATGCCTTCCTTAGAAAGCGAGTAAAGCATACGTGTTGCCGCGTAAAGGCCGGAGTTTGCAACGGACAAAAGCGCTATTAGAATGATGAAGTTCATGATGTCAGCCGCATAAGGAACTCCGATACTATCCAATACAACAACGAATGGACTTTCAACGATTCCTGCCTGTTCCCTTGGAATCAGCGCTGAAAGAACAGAGACAGAAAGAACGAAGAAGAAAAGGGTACGCCAAACTGTTTGTTTGATCGATTTAGGTATGACCTTTTCTGGATTTTCACTTTCTCCCGCGGCAATTCCGATTAGCTCTGTGCCCTGGAAGGAAAAGTTCACTGTAATCATTGTGATAAGCAGGGCCGATATCCCATTGGGGAAGAGGCCTTCACTGAAAAAGTTGGAGAGAAATGGTGCTTCTTGTCCACCTTTCATATCAATGATGCCAAACATAGCAGCACCGCCAACTATGATGAACAAAATGATGGCCAATACTTTTATGCTGGAAAAAACAAATTCCGATTCTCCAAATGCCTTTGCTGATAAGGCGTTTAGTAAAAATATGAGAAAAGCAAAGATTGCACACCACATCCAAACGGGTGATTCGGGAAACCATCTTTGCATAAGCTGTCCTGCTGCCAAAAACTCTAAAGCAACTGTAACGGCCCAACCTAACCAGTAGAGCCATCCGATGGCAAACCCGGTTCCAGGACCGATGAACTTAGTCGCATATGTCTGAAACGAACCGGAAACAGGCATGGCAACCGATAGTTCGCCTAGACAAAGCATGGTTAAATACATGATGAAGCCGCCGACTATGTAAGAGAGGATAGCACCGAAGGCTCCTGCTTCATGTATGGTATAGCCTGAACCAATGAAAAAGCCCGTACCAATACATCCCCCTATTGAAATCATAAATAAATGTCTAGCTTTCATGCTCCGTTTTAATTCATTTGGTTGATTATCTGCTGTTTTCATTGAAAGACTCCTTTACCTGATGGGTGCAAACGGTTTCATTTATGTTGGGACGTTATTAGGAATTTGTGTTCAATCACAAGTCTAAAAGCTTCGATTTTGAATCTTAGGAGATGTCGAATTCCCTCGAAAAAGAGATTACTTCTGCATTTAAGAAAGATGTGACAATGAACATAGGCATCTATGCAGAATAAATTTCGATAGCGCCGCTTAATAAAGAAAAGGAAGCCAAGCGTCAGGAAACCAGGGTGTGAATTGAACATGTCGATCATCCGCAAATGGGGAGAGAAGCACCCTGATGTGATATTTCCAATGAAGCATCCATTAGTGAACTCTCTCTCTATTTCTATCAATAACTGTCATCTCAATAGAGTTCGACTTATTTTACATCTACCAGTAAACCTGAAGTGATAAGGTGGTCTTCCGCTCCATATAGCAGTTTTTCTCCAAGTAATGAGCCCATTAATGCTACAGCAACTTCAGCCGTTTTATTATGCTCGTCCAATATTGGATTTATCTCTACAAACTCTGCAGATGTAATGATATTAGCTTCAGCTAGCATTTCCATGGCAAGATGGCTCTCACGGTAACTAATGCCTCCCATTACAGGCGTTCCGACCCCTGGTGCATCATCTGGATCAAGACCATCAAGGTCAAGGGATAAATGTACAAGATCCGTACGTTCTTTCAGATAGGCAATCGATTCTTCCATCACTTTTGTCATACCCATTCTATCAATCTCATGCATAGTATAGACTTTAATACCTTTTTCCCTGATTAGTTCTTTCTCACCTTGATCTAAAGAACGGGCACCAATAATGACAATATTCTCTGGTTTGACTTTTGGGGAATAGCCGCCAATGTTAGTCAGTGCAGGGTGGCCAAGGCCTAAACTTACTGCAAGGGACATACCATGGATATTTCCTGATGGGGAAGTTTCGGCTGTGTTTAAATCGCCATGCGCATCATACCAAATTACCCCTAAATTTTCAGAATGCTTCGCTAAACCGGATAATGTGCCGATTGCTATACTGTGATCTCCCCCCAATACTAAAGGAAACCTATTTGATTGGATGACTTCATCCACTTTTTGACTTAATTTTTCATTACCTTCTGCAACATCTTGTAGATTCTTTAAATTTGTGTCGCTATCACTTTGTGCTCTTTCTTTTATCTCTACTATAATATCACCTTCATCACGGACAGTATAGCCAATGTTTTCAAGTCTTTCACTCAATCCTGCATATCTAATGGCACTAGGTCCCATATCCACTCCTCTTCTAGTTTGACCAAGATCCATTGGAACACCAATTATTGAAATTTCTTTCTTCATGTATAATTCTCCTCCTTCGTTTTTTCTTCCCTAGTATAAGGGTAAAAGGCTAGATGACTCAACTCGACATTTTTTTGAATATTTATACGATTAAGAAAAGGGTGAAATCTCTGGGTTAAAACTCCTATTTTTGAGTTTTGAAGTGTATAAAATCATTACCGTGTAGGGTATGTGAATTAATTTAAAAAAGTGGGTTGAATGCCTGTAAAATCTACACTCTTTTGATATTTCCGATGAGAGGGGGAGCTCGCCCGATCAAAATTTCCCGTTAAGGACTCTGCTGAAAATATTGAATATTTTTATTAGGTAAATTATTCAGGAAATGGAGCAGCCGCATATACAAATCATGGAAGGGCTTTTCGTTTTCATATTGAATAGGATTGTTTCTGACCAAAAACCAAGAGCTGTTTGCCAAACTGAGGTTAACTGTGAGAAACGAAATATAATAATCTATAGTCCATCATGTCGGCATAATCTATGTATCTTGGATTATTCATCCTCAGTATGTTTTTTGTACTAGTTGCAAATATCATGAAAAAACGACGAGCGGAAAAATCAAAGATATTTCCGACCAAAAGAATAGGAAAGTTTGTTGGAGAAGTGGGAACTGCAGCCCCGAATTCATATTGGATCATAAGGGTTTGCTGCCGGAAAACAAAATAGGTAAAGTAGCGGCAGGCTTTGATTGCTGCTCATATCGCTTTGTTAAAACATATGAGTGCCTTTAAAATGATTGACTCCATTCCTCCTCTTCCAGAGGAACACCATTGCTAATGCTATATTCTACAATCATATTTCCATGTTTAATCCATGCATCTTTTTTTAGTGCAGTGATAATTACAGTAAAGCGGTCTTCATCTGCATACTGTTTCTTACGTGAAAGGGTGATCCGAATGGTTGGGACAACGTCATAATCTTTATAGCTTGCTGGTTCGGATCAATCTTCAATTCATTCCCGAACCCCTCATCAAAGACCAAGACTAATTGATTCGAATCGCCTATTCCTTGTTGAATCTCTTCCCAATCATCACTTTCTGCAATATCTCCCATATCCTTGGATATCAAAATGTCCCCCAGTTCATTTTCAATATAAGGCCTTATCTCTTTTTCAGCATCATCTTGCTATTTTTCAGATAAGAAGGTATCTTCCATTTCCCCTGTTGCATCATTAAAGTAAACTAAAAATTTAGTACCATATTTTTTATGTTTCACTTTAGTTGCATATTCAAAATAGTTGCAATTACCCATATTCTTATAGAGGACAACATATATTTCCGTTTTATCTTCAAAGTTTTTCACTAAATACCGTTCAGCTTGAATTCTAACCTTTTTTTCTTCTTCAGGATCAGCTTTCATACTCTTTGTGAATGAAAACACAAGTATTACGACACCGCAATATTGAGTAAGAAAATAGTTAATAAAGTCAGTGAAATCTTTCTTGTTTTGCTCAAGGAACACACTCCCGTTATCTCTGCTTATATTCAATTGAATTTAAGGAGTGCCTCTTTTTTAGCTGTGAAATCTATATTATTTGCGATTCACATATCGGGATACTTTGTTACAATATTTATATAGATAGTACCCTAAAGGGAGAGATTTATTTGGAAACCTTTCAAAGAGAAATGAATCATAATCGAGATGAATTCAGAAAGATGAGGTGGAAACAGCATCGTTCACAAGTTACAGGGTTATTCGATGCCGTTTTTTCGAAAAAAGAGATTGTTGATAAAATGGCTATCGTTGGTGCAGGGAATTGCGATGATTTGGATATCGATTATCTAGCAGCTAAATGCAATTCCATATATTTATTCGATATTGATATGGAAAGTATGGAAAAGGGTATAGAGAATTTGCCTGAACATACTCGAAAAAAAATTCAGCTTGTTGAAATCGATGTTACAGGCCTCGATAAAATGGATTTTGATCACCACCTATCTTCCATGCTGGATCGTGGTGAAAAGGCAGAGGAAATTATTCAGTATGTAAAGGATGCCGAGAATCGGTTAGGTCAGCTTTCTGAAAGTATTTTTGCCAATCATTATAATGGTTTTGACGTTATAGCAACTTCCGCCATTTATACTCAACTTTTTTATAATTGGGCCAAGGAACTGCTTTCTGATTACTCAAACCAATATCAAAATAAAGACGCAGAAGAGATAAAGAATGGACTTTTAGATCTAAGGGATGAGATAGTACGAAAAAAAATTCAGCTTGTTGAAATCGATGTTACAGGCCTCGATAAAATGGATTTTGATCACCACCTATCTTCCATGCTGGATCGTGGTGAAAAGGCAGAGGAAATTATTCAGTATGTAAAGGATGCCGAGAAT
>NZ_JBFUHM010000061.1:0-25958 GCF_056402395.1 Peribacillus sp. P4_B1 | reverse complement strand
ACTCAGGGCAAAAGTGTTTACCTAAAAGATAAGACAAAGTTGATTGGAACGGAAGGTACGAGACTCCTGCGGGAAAAGCGCGTCTAGGGGAGACCCCGCAGGCGAAAGCCGAGGAGGCTCCCCGACCGCCCGCGGAAAGCGAGTGCCTGGAGTGGAAATCAACGGCCAAATTGTACAACTCATAAAAAATAGACAAACTCGATTTTCCTCGAGTTTGTCTACAGTCTGAGGCCTTCCTATCGGAGAAGGCCTTTTTTTAATGGGAATATTGATAATGTAAAATGTTGGATCATTATCATGCGAAAAAGCGTGTTTGATCTTTTTTATCAAAACACGCTTTCCATTTGTTATAAAATTTTTTTTAAGTGAATGTTTAGCCAGCAATTGTTATTGCCATCATTTAATTAATAACACGGACAGCCTTTACAAAACTAGGTCCCCAGTAAGAATTGTTAATGTTAGCGTAGGATACACCTTTAGATGTGGAAGCATTCAGCATTTGACCGTTTCCGGCATAAATTCCTACATGATTAATTACACCATCATTATTGGTATCGAAAAATACTAAATCCCCTTTTTGAAGGGCTTTCAGAGATACAGCCGTACCAGCCTGTGATTGTGCCACTGAATTTCGAGGCAAGGAAATACCTGCATTTTGGAAAGCTCTTAATGTGAATGAAGAGCAATCAAATATGTCAGTACGTGAAGTGCTCGCACCGTAAACATACTTAGCTCCTAGGTATCTTGCGCCGGCAGCCAAAACTTGATCCGCTTTGGAAGAATAAGTAAATTTGGACGGTTTTTTAGATGCAGATGAAGATACTGATGCTTTCCCGGAAACACGGATGGATTGGCCTATACGAATACGATCTGAATTAGAAATATTAGGGTTTATTTTAAGTAAGGCACTAAGGGAAAGGTTATATCTGTTAGCGATGGTCGATAAGGAATCCCCTAGTTTAACCACATAAGTTTCTGTTGTATTTTTACTATTGTTCGTATTGTTGTTAAGGGTATTAACCTTCAAAACTTGACCGGGAAAAATAAGAGTGCTAGTCAAACGGTTTTCAGACTTTAATTGTTGGATAGTCATATTATTGACTCTGGCGATTTTTCCCAGGGTGTCCCCTGATTTGACTGTGTATGTATCACTTGAATTACTGTTTTTAGCCTTAGAGCTAGATGCAGGAGCTTGTCCGGAAACACGGATGGATTGTCCAATATAAATACGATCCGAATTAGAAATATTAGGGTTTGATTTAAGCAAGGCACTAAGGGAAAGGTTATATTTTTTAGCAATTTTAGATAAAGTATCCCCCAGTTTAACCACATATTTTCCGGTTTTGTCTATATTTTTATCCGTTTGCATGTTAAGGCTATTGACCTTCAAGACCTGGCCGGGAAAAATAAGGGCACTGGTCAAATGGTTTTGAGATTTTAACTCTTGGACAGTTGTATTATTAGCTTTAGAAATTTTATCAAGGGTGTCCCCTGATTTGACTTGATAAGAACCAGCATAAGCAGAATTTCCTGCCACAAGGGTACCTATTATAGTTCCTGCAAGAATAAAAGAGCTTTTCGAATTGTTCATTTAGGAAAGTTCCTCCTGATGTGGTAAAAAAATATGTAGCATTTATATTATAAGGCTATGAAATATAAAAAACATGACAATATAAAAAAAAAATTCATTTAGAAAATAAATGAAATTCGCCTTTTTCAGGTTATCCTGTTACAGGTAAATGTGGTCTAGTCACCTCGAGTGGGATTCAAGTGCAGTGAAATGGCACATTCGGATTATATTAATTGCAGAAAGTAGGTTGGGATGGTTCAAAGATAGTTTCAAAAATACAGGGTTTGGCCGTAGAAATGGATAACAAGTCTCCTTGAAATTCATTACATAAAATGGAGGTTTGGGGTCGGGTAATTAAAAAGAAAGGTAAGAATACATATCCTTACCTTTCCTTGATTAATTTTTTAATATTGTCTATAAACGTAGGGATCATCAGGTTCAACGATTTTGCTATGTGATGATACTTTGAGTATAGGAATGGTTTTTTTAAATGGCTGATAATAAATGGATTCCAATTCACCCGTCACGGAATACCACTCATCATTTTTAGGATGCATTCCTTCAGGAAATTCGATCAGCATACCGAATACCCCAGAGTCTGCGACACAGTGAATGACCCCAAAACGAAACAGGAATACCTGGTTTTTGGCTAGCTCATCTGAATTGTACGAAAATCCGGTTAACGTTATTTGTTTGCCGGCGAACTTTCCAGGGGAGTAATAGATGGCTTCTAAATCGGTAAGATAGTTTTTGTCGGTTAAATGAAGACTATCACGATCAGCCAAGCTTTTGAGCGAGTGATCCATTAAAGTTAAATAATCATCCTTGCCATAATAAAGACTCGTATCCGGCTGCAGAAATTGATGCTGGCTATATTCATCTGTGTCATCATACACGGGGAAATGAAATCCTTTTTTTTCAACGATATTGGAGTCCATTGTGGCAACAGGCAAAAAGAGGCCGGTTAAAATGGGAATTAAAAATAGCGTGTAAGTAAGGTTTTTTTTCCATTTCTTGTTTTCCTGGGAGTGATCATGCCCGCACTGACAATCCTCAGACTCTTCTTGATTTCCTTCTTTGATAAATATATAAGATCCCATTAAAGTGAACATAGCCAGTATATAGATAGCAATCTGTGAAACATAAGAATATTCCATATTAATGTATTTCGATATATTCCCTGAGGCGTGTAGATGCATGAATAAAAATGTAAGTCCAAGTAATATGAATAATCTTCCCATATAAAACACCCTCTTTAAGAAATAAACAATAAAGTTAAACCAAGGACGGAAATAAATATATAAGCCATMAAACATAAAACAAATTTTGTTTTGAATGTACCTAAAAGCATGATCGTATTTTTAATATCAAACATGGCCCCAAATACAAGAAAAGCAACTAGTGAAGAGGGCGAGAAGGTACTTCTAAAAGAACTTGCAACAAATGCGTCGGCTTGGGAACACAAGGACATGACATAGGACAAAGCCATCATGACTACATTCCCGGGTAATTTGCCTTGACCAATTTCTAGCAATAGGGATGTTTTCAAAAAGGTTTGAATGGCAGCTGCCAGAAGTGCACCAATGATTAGGTACTTTCCAACAGAAAAGAACTCTTCAATCGAGTGTTTAAACATCCCCGTTATCTTGTCTTTAAATGTATGTTTATTGTGATGTGTATGTTCGATATGTTCCTGTTTAAGCTGATTTGTCTTAAATTGAAAAGATAGGATGAATGCAATGATCAAGACGACCACCAATGCAATTCCACCACGATAGAAAACCATGCTCCAGCTATTACCAAACGCAATATAGGTGGAAAACAGGACGATCGGATTCAGAATAGGAGCAGAAAGCATAAAGGCAATGGCCGCTGAAAGAGGAACCCCTTTAGCAATCAAACGGCGGGTAATCGGGACGATCCCGCACTCACATGCAAGAAAAAAGACCCCTGCACCTATTGCGAATAGAACTGATAAGATCGGGTTTTTCGGTATAATCCTTGCAATCATCTCTTCTGACACAAACATTTGGATGATTCCAGATATAAGGACTCCCAGTAGAATGAAGGGAAGGGATTCAATTAGGATACTAATAAAAATTGTATTCATTTGCAAAAGGGCCTGAACGTTCATCATAAACCACCTTCCATGTTGCTGACTTAACTATATTAGATTCGTAATAGAAGGAAGTCAATTAATTATTACTAATGTAATAGGCTGGAAGTTGAACGTTTAGGTAAAAATTGTAAGTGGATTTAATTGTAATGTAACGAGTTATTTTGAAAGAAGAAAAGAAAGGGAAAAAGGAGACGGAATTGTGACAAGTTATTGGTTGTCACTAATAAAAGAAGGATTAATAATTACTTCAACTAACACTTTGTTCCTTGTGTCTTCGGTGGACTCTACATACATTCACAGTGCTTTCGTCCACGACTTTTTGGAATGGACTTCGAGATGCGGAGTCCATTATTTTTTCGGACTTTCCCCGCCGCCCATTAATCAGTCAGTCTGGGGGAGAACTCCCGGACTGGTGGGAATTACTATCTTCTTGGTAATTTGGATTGTCTTTTACTAAGCAGTTATTTCTTATGGACATAGAAAAAAATCCCCACAAAGTACTTGTGAAACATCCACAGAATACCTGTAGCCTTTTTCACCGTTCACTTAGAGGAGATATCATCACCGTGATTTTTCCTGTCATCCTTTTTTAATTAGGTTCTTGCGAGAGATAAACGGATTGTCGGTAACCCAAAAACGCCACGGATAATCTTTTGCTTCCCCGGAGTTATCAATTCCGACGCGCGGCCCGCTAGAAATGTGTTCGGGTTGCTTTCCGGCAGCAAGATATAGAGGAGGATCAGTAAAGGACCGACCATAATCAGCCATGGTGATGCCAAGTGCCTTGGTTAGCTTTCCAGGTCCATCCGTCCATTTACGTATATCGGCTATTCCGCGTCTTTCCTGCATTAACTCAAGCCCTGAATAGGGTTCCAAAGCGCGAATCAAAATGGCCTCCGGATTTTCAGGCCCGCCGCTTACAACATTGACAAGTGTATGTGTGTGCATGACGTATGTATAAATTAAACCGGACTCACCGAACATCACTTCCGTCCGTTTAGTCCTTCTATTTCCAAAACTATGTGCGGCCCTGTCAACCGGTCCCATATAAGCCTCTGTTTCAACAATGAATCCAGAAGCGGTTCCATCTGCAGTTTCTTTTACAATCAGGCAGCCGAGCAGGGATTTTGCCAGTTCAAGCGTAGGCTGATTATAAAAATCCGCAGGCAAAATTGAATGGTTTATCTTGTTCATAGTATCACTCCATTTAGTCTCTTACAGGTAAATTTCCCTTATCGATGAAAAAGAAACATAGAGTGCGGGAATTAAAAAGGCCGGCTGATATAATCAGCCGGTCCAGAGCATATTTTTAACCTATTTCCTTTTCGGTTTCTTGATCTCTTTTTATTCGGCCCGAACCCACGGAAAGTGCCACTAATATTCCGGCGGAAACAAAAAAGATACCTGTGACGAAAACACTGGAAAATGCACCGATCCAAGCATTTTCAATTGTTTTTATAAGGATATTACTGACTTCCGCCGGCATTTTAAGGTTTTCAGGATAAAGCATGATGTTGAATAACTTATCCGTTTTATCGGCTAGTGCTTTCAATGCCTCATGCAATACAGGGTTCTTTTGGCTAACGACCGCATCATCCATATTTTGCTGGAGATTATGATTCATGACGGCATTCAAAACCGTGATGCCCATCGTTCCCCCTATTGATCGGAAGAAGGTCGAAGCCGCTGTAACCGACCCTAGCTGTGATTTTGGAAATTCATTTTGAACGGCAATCATCAATGTCGGCATGACAAGACCCATACCGATCCCAAGGATAGCCATGAATGAGTACGCAGTGAATATGGTCGTACTGCCGTCCATCGTACTCATTAGGAAGAAGCCTAGCGTCGCAATGGCCATTCCATAGGTAAGCACTGTTCGAAAACGGAATTTCAACAGTAACCGCCCGCCAACGACGCTGGAAAGAATCAAACCGATCATCATCGGAGTCATTGTCGACCCTGCTTTTGTTGGTGAAACTCCAAGAATCCCTTGCATGAACAGCGGGACGAACATGATTGCCCCGAACATCCCGAGGCCCAGCAGGAATCCCAAAATACTTGTGGTGGCAAATACTCTATTTTTAAAAAGGGATAAATCAAGAATCGGTTCAACTGCTTTTCTTTCAAAAAAGATGAATAGGGTAATGAAGACAATGGTGCTGCCGAAAATCAAGAGAGACTCCAGTGATACCCATTCGAACTTATCACCACCGAAAGTCAAGCCTAGCAGTAAGAGGACAATACCAGGAATCAAGGTGAAAATGCCTAGATAATCGATATTCACTTTCTCTGTTTTTCGTATGCCTTCATGTTTCAACCCGACATAAATCAATATGGCAGATAGTAAGCCCGTCGGTACATTGATCAGAAAGATCCAATGCCAGCTGATATGGTCAACGATCAGTCCGCCCAGAAAAGGACCAATGACAGAACTTAAACCAAAAAGGGCTCCAAATACACCTTGCCATTTGGCCCTTTGTTCCGCAGAGAATATATCGCCGATTATCGTTTGGGACAAGGGCATGATCATTCCGCCGCCGATTCCCTGCAGGCCCCTGTAGATGATCAATTGCTCCATCGAAGTGGCAGTGGCACATAAAAACGAACCGATCGTAAAAATGATCGTACCAAGCAGATAAAGGGAACGTCTGCCATATAAGTCAGATAGCTTTCCAACAATCGGTACAACTGTCGTTGAGGCTATTAAATATGCAGTCGTTACCCATGCAAAGATGGTAAAACCATTCAATTCACCGATTATCGTCGGCATTGCCGTCCCGACAATCGTCTGTTCCAATGAACTGAAAAACATTCCAATGATCAATCCTGCTAAGACAAGCTTGGTATTAACCACTTTTTTCTCAATTTGCATACTATTTCTCCATTCCTTAATCTATATTCCTTTATTAGGTTGTGACTGGTAGGTCAAAATTATAAATCTGAAGTGACCAATTAGTCAACATTTTTTTTCGCAAAAAATGTTTCATGAAGGAGTGGGTTTTTTAAGGTAAAGGAGTAATTCGACCAGAATCCACTAAATCCTTCCTGATTAATACCCGCAAGCGTGTTTCCATTTACCATATCCGATATAATAAAAAGGAACATAGATGAACTTATGATTGGAAGTGTAAGATATGAATAAAAAAATCGGGTTTATTGGATGCGGTAAAATGGGGGAAGCAATGCTTGAGGGCATGTTGCATGCAGAGGTCATTTCCCCTGATGGAATCATGGTCAGTACAGCGAGTGTCGAAACTAAAACTAAAATCACCACGAAATATAAGGTTAAAGGAACCTTGGAGAATAAAGAGGTTGCCGGTTTTGCTGATTTTCTGTTTCTAGGGATTCAACCCTCCATGCATAAGCAGGTGCTTGAAGAAGTGAAGAACCATGTGAAAGATGATGCTGTGATCATTACAATGGCAGCTGGAATCACTATATCCCTAGTTGAGAATATCTTCGGGAAAAGAGTGAAGGTTGTCCGCACGATGCCAAACACCCCTTCACTTGTCGGTGAAGGCATGACGGCTATGAGCATTAATGATGAAATTACGGGTGCTGATATAGAGGATGTGACTGCACTGCTGAATAGCTTCGGCAAAACGGAAATCCTGCATGAAGATTTGATGGATGCAGTACCAGCCATCAGCGGTTCTTCACCTGCTTATGTATACATGTTCATCGAAGCACTGGCAGATGGAGGGGTCCGTGATGGCATACCAAGGAAACAAGCATACCGAATGGCAGCACAAGCTGTAATGGGAGCTGCTAAAATGGTACTTGAAACGGAAAGACATCCAGCCTCATTAAAGGATGATGTCTGCACCCCGGGTGGTTCAACGATATCCGCAGTAGCGTCTTTAGAGAGGAATCAGTTTAGATCCAGCATTTTACAAGCAATGAAAGCCTGCACGGATAAAACGAAAGGGTTCGGCAAGTAAGGAAGGATGGATTGCCTCCAAGCGGGCAATCTCCTTTTTTGAATATTATTATCTGAATGTTTAGTAAAAAAGAGGGGGATGCAGAATGAATGGCTATATAGAGGATCTAAGGAAGATACTGACGGAAGTACAAGTAACGGTGAATGAGACTTTATTGGAACAGCACAGCCATGACGAATCATATCATTCTCCGCATTTACCGGATATGGTCATATACCCAAGAGATACTGCGGAAGTCAGTGCAGTCGTGCGTTATGCGAATGAGCATGAAATACCGGTCATTCCATTTGGATTAGGATCAAGTTTGGAGGGGCATGTAGTTCCGGTCAAAGGGGGGATTTCCCTGGATTTGTCCTTGATGAATCAAGTATTGGAAATCAGGGAAAATGATTTCCTTGTGAAGGTTCAACCAGGTGTGACAAGGACGCAGCTCAATAAAGAATTAAAAAAATACGGTTTGTTCTTTTCCGTCGATCCTGGCGCCGATGCAACAATGGGAGGGATGGCAGCTACGAATGCAAGTGGGACGACATCGGTCAAATATGGGATTATGCGTGACCAAGTTAGGAATCTGGAAGTGGTTTTAGCAAACGGTGAAGTGATCCATACCGGAAGTTTAGCGACAAAATCATCTTCAGGCATTCATTTGAATGGCTTGTTTGTCGGCTCGGAAGGTACGCTAGCTGTATTTACTGAACTGACATTGAAGGTATACGGCATTCCTGAAGTCACCATGGCAGGAAGAGCTTCATTTCCAACCGTGGAACAGGCCGTATCTGCGGTTAATGGAATCATGCTTGCTGGAATCCCGATTGCACGAATTGAATTGGTTGATGCCGAGTCCATAAAAAAAGTTAATCAATTCATGGACAAATCCTATGATGTCAAACCAACTTTATTCCTCGAGTTTCATGGTAATTTTGCCGGACTGGAACAGGACATCAAGTTTGCCAAGGAAATCGTAAGTGATTTTGGAAGTGGGGATATCCAGTTTGAAACGGATTCAAAAGCACGGAATGCTTTATGGGAAGCCCGCCATAATCTCGCGTACGCATTCATTCACAGTGCCCCGGGTAAGAAACTGATGGTGACCGACGTAAGTGTGCCGCTTAATGAATTATCGAATGCCATATTGGATACAAGGGAGAAAGTCGAACAATCAAAAGTGGAGGGAGCGATTGTAGGACATGTAGGTGACGGGAATTATCATGTGTTGTTCATGATTGATCTAAATAATCCTGAGGAAGTTAATGAAGCGAAGAGGTTAAATGAAGAAATCGTTGAATATGCTTTAACGAAAGGCGGTACATGTACTGGTGAACATGGGGTCGGCCTTGGAAAATCAAAGTATCAGCGAAGGGAACATGGCGCAGCTTACGAAGTGATGAAAACCATCAAACAGGCATTGGACCCTAAAGGAATAATGAATCCTGGGAAAATTTTTGCGGATTAGAGAAATAGTCTATTATGGTAGATTAGTATAATATTAATCTTTATTTGTGAAAGGGCAGGAAAATCCGACCTTCATCCGAATAATTCGACCGAAGCAAAGAATAATCCGACCTTCATCCAGATAATTTGACCAAAACGAAGGAACATCCAACTTATTAAACGTTTGTACGAAAAGGGACATCTTCAAGGGGATTCCCGTCCAAAAAAATAAGAGTCCAGACACGATGTGTGTCTGGACTCTTATTTTTTATTAAGCGTTAATGTTATTTGGGTTTAAGGCGTTTTCAACACTTACGTAATTGTAGCCTAGGTCTGTTGCAACTGCTTCGAACGTGATTTCACCGTTTGCCACGTTGACGCCTTTTGCAAGTGCGTCATTTTCAAGGATCGCCTTGATTGCGCCTTTGTTTGCGATTTGCAGTGCAAATGGTACTGTTACGTTAGTTAAAGCAACTGTAGAGGTTTGTGGCACCGCTCCTGGCATATTCGCTACTGCGTAATGCACTACTCCATGTTTAACATAAGTAGGGTTATCATGTGTTGTTATGTGGTCAACCGTTTCAAAGATACCGCCTTGATCGATTGCAACATCGACAATGACTGAACCTGGGGACATCGATTTAACCATTTCTTCAGTAACGAGCTTAGGAGCTTTAGCACCTGGAATCAATACGGCACCGATTACTAAATCGGCATCTTTGACTGCTTCTGCAATATTATAAGGATTGGAGATGAGTGTAGTCAGTTCATTTCCGAAAATATCATCAAGTTGACGAAGGCGGTCAGGGCTTAAGTCAAGAATGGTAACATCTGCGCCTAATCCAATAGCGATTTTAGCTGCATTCGTTCCAACCATGCCTCCGCCGACAACAGCGACTTTACCACGTTTCACTCCAGGAACTCCGCTTAAGAGAATTCCTTTGCCACCGTTATTTTTTTCAAGGAACTGGGCACCGATTTGTGCAGCCATGCGTCCAGCCACTTCACTCATTGGTGTCAGTAAAGGAAGTGTGCGGTTCACTGCAACTGTTTCATAAGCAATGGCCAAGACACCGCTTTCTTTTAGGGCCTGAGCTAGTGCCGGTTCAGCCGCAAGATGCAAATATGTGAAAAGGATTAAATCCTTTCGGAAATATTTATATTCAGATGAGATAGGTTCTTTTACTTTCATGATCATTTCTGTGCTTGACCAAACGCTTGCAGCGTCCTCGACTATAACTGCGCCAGCCTCCTGGTATGATTCATTTGTAAAACTGCTTCCTAGACCTGCGTTCATTTCGATTAATACTTCATGCCCCGCATTGACTAATGCTACAACCCCAGCTGGAGTGATAGCTACACGGTTTTCATTGTTTTTAATCTCTTTTGGAATTCCTATTCTCATCTTAATCCCTCCAATAATATGTTTTACTATTTGTATCTCAAGTATAGTTGGAAAAAGAAACAGTTAGTATGTGGAAATCAGAAAAACGAAAAAGGTGTATTTGTGGAATTCCACAAATGCAGTTTCAATATAGATGGACTTACCAGGACCAAGGCACTTGATTCATATCATAAACGTGTGAAAATATAACGCTGAATTCTAATTCTTTGCTATAGGCTCTTGAATGCGCTCTAAAATCCGTCTTTTCTTATAAAGCATGATTCCCGTATCGGCCATATCGGCAATCATGGAACGATTGGTCAGGGCACCAAAGATAATTCCAGCAACCGGAACCATTTGCAGAAGCTTTTTCCAGCCAAACTGATCACGGTATGTATAAACGACTTCTCGCCATCCTTGCAGCTCGGATGCTATTTCCCTTTTTGTTTCTGAATCAGGCAGGTTCATTTTCGACAATTCATTTAATAGGACCCTTTTGCCGACAACATCCGAAGTTGTGAACTGCAGACATTTGACTATGAAAATACGCTCTTGGCGGTCACTGGGATTGAAGCCATAAGTGATGGCGATATCCTGAAGTGTTTTGATCGACATACCGAGAAGAAGGGGGATGTCGATAGCTATGGTGAAGATTCCACCAATACCGGTAGTGGCGCCTTGAACCGTTGCCAATTTGCTGCCTGAATTTTTAATTTCTTGACTAACGCTATCCATGATATGGAGGGGGATGCCTGAAACATCTTCCAGGGCAGTAATATTCACCTCGGGATTCTTGGCCCTTAGCTTACTTAGAATATGAGCTTCTTTCATTAGATATTTTCCACCGTTCTGAATGTAGCTGCCGATTTCATCAAGCATGACACCCAATTTTTTCTGAATGAAATCCGGTGTCAATTTGTCCAATAGTTTGAAGGGGATTCGCCCAATCCGTTCCCAAAACCATAGCCCTTTCTGATCCTTTTCCCATTTTTCTATGATCTTTAATTCTTTTTCAAGTTCTTCTTTTGTTTCAAGTTTCATATGATCAACCTTTCATCACACTTCTAGTATTCCATATCAAGGAATATATCATTGATTTTTCTTGAAAAATTCATCATATTGTTTAAGTTTTATGTTAAGAAACAGGGACATTTTTTGAATGGGATCTTTTAACCGGATGTTTCCCACTTCTGAGATTCGTTTTAATCGGTAATTCAATGTATTCACATGGATATGAAGATTTCTAGAAGCTTCATTTGGGTTGCAGTCTTTCTCTAGGTAGACAGTGAGTGTCTGCAGCAATTCCGTCTGGTTTTTCATGTCGTATGCTTTTAGCTTCAATATGGAAGGATGAACATGACGCTGTTTGTTGCTTGCGAGCGCTTCAATCATTTGAAACATGCCAAGTTCTTCATAATGTAAAATGAGCTTCATGTCATCAGGGAAAATATTCTTCATTTTCAGGGTGTATTGTGCTTCTTCGTAACTTGATTTAACATCCATTAAGTTTTTATACATATTGCCAGCCGTTCCAAGGATATGCTCAACACCGAAACGCCGTTTCATTTCCAGTATGAAAAAAGGAATGAAATCATATATAGATGCAGAAAAAGAAGGGCTGTTTTCCTGGTTGGCTCCTGCGAAAAGAATGAGCTTGTTATGGTCAATGGCAAATAAGGAACTGTTTATTTTTTGCGTAGTCGTTAACATATATGAAATGTAGCGTTCCACTTCGCGATTGATCTCTTTAGGAAATTCGAATACTAAAATGGAAAAAACCACGGGAACATGGATGGAGAATTTCGTGAAATTTTCATTTATTTCAGATTCTTCTTGGTAGTGTCCAGTCAACATGCGCCAAAGGAATTCTTGATGCCCAGCTTCTTTCCTTTTCTTTTTCAATTGCAATTGCTGTAATTGGTTTTTCGCTTCCTTGGCAGCGAATTGCAGGAATTTCATATCTTCTTCGGAGAAAGGTTCATTGACTTCCAAGGCCCAAATGAAGCCAAGGACTTCATTATTTTTCCGAATGGAAACTGCAGCCCTGTTACCAAGACCAACATCATTGATGGCCCCTATTTTAATGGGTGCATCTTCTTTCAATAAAGCTGGGATGAAACCATCTTTCCATAAACTGTTGATGACCTTTTCAGGTACACGTCTTCCGATAATGGTCATTATACGAGCCTGATCCGTAGTATCATCATGTGTGCTATATGCAAGTAAGCGGTGGTTACCGTCCTCGATTGTAATGGGGCAGCCTAAAACAGAACTGATTCTATCGGCAAACTCCATCATATCTCCATAAAGGTCTTTAAAAATATCTCTATTTTTTTCGAATTCCTTCATATTTATTTTGCCCCTCGCTTAAAAAAATTCCTTCTCCTTGAATTTTATACGATTTCTTATGAATAAGCATAGATAAATCCTTAAATTACAAGATGCTTTTTTGATGAAAACAAAAAATCCCTACCGATGTGAACCGGAAGGGATTTTTTTACATTAGAATAGGAAATTAATCAAAAGATAAATCAAACCTGCTAATGTTGCCGAGATGGGAATGGTAATGAACCAAGTGATGATCATTCTTTTAGCCGTTCCCCATTTTACGCCCTTTACACGATGGGCCGATCCAACTCCAAGGATTGAAGATGAAATGACATGGGTGGTACTGACTGGCATGTGTATTATGGTCGCGCCGAAAATGATAAAGGCTCCGGTTAGATCCGCAGCAACACCATTGACCGGCCGGATCTTCATAATTTTGCCGCCTACGGTTTTAATGATTTTCCATCCGCCAACGGAAGTTCCAAGTCCCATTGCTACCGCACAGGAAAATTGAACCCAGAAGGGGATTTCTGAACTTGTTGCATAACCATTTGCAATAAGGGCCATCGTGATGATACCCATCGCTTTTTGGGCGTCGTTCGTTCCGTGGGTATACGATTGAAGTGCTGCAGTAGCAATCTGTATAGTACGGAACCTTTGGTTTGTTTTTGTCAGGTTATTGTTTTTAAAGACGACTTTAAAGATGCTGTAAACGATAAACCCGATTGCAAAAGCAATTAACGGGGAGAAGATCAAAGCTTGAAGAATTTTCAAGAATCCTTCCCATTTAATGCCTGCGAATCCTGCTGCAGCAATTGCAGCACCTGCAATCGAACCGATCAATGCGTGGGAGGAACTGCTTGGTATTCCGTAATACCAGGTAAGAAGATTCCATATGATTGCGGCGAGCAGAGCTGCCAATATTACATATGAACCATTCGGAAGCGTGAACGGATCCACGATATCCTTCGTTATTGTCTTCGCCACTCCAGTAAATGTCATGGCTCCGACGAAATTCATGATGGCCGCCATGATGATGGCATGCCGAGGCTTCATGGCCTTTGTTGAAACAGCAGTCGCTATTGCATTGGCTGTATCATGGAAACCATTGATGAAGTCAAATGCTAAAGCAAAGAAAACGATTAATATTGTTAAAATTAATAAAGTATCCATTTATTGGGGTACTCCTTAGGCGTTTTTCATTATGATTGTTTCAAGGGTATTGGCCACTGCTTGACAATGATCGGCGATGTCTTCAAGGCTTTCGTAAATTTCTTTATATTGAATGATCCTGATTGGATCTTTTTCTACGGTAAACAAGTTTTTGATCGATTGACGTTGGATTCCGTCACAAACGGATTCAAGATCTTTAATTTTGATTGCATTTTCACGAATCATTGGCAATTTTTTTGTGGAAAGTGTATCGACAGCTATTTCAATCTCATATGTACACTCTTTGATTGCATCCACAAACTTAAGCATATACTCATCTGCATTGACAATTGAGTACATTTCGAATAATGCGGCACAGTGTTCCAAACCGTCTATGACATCATCCATTCTCATGGTTAATTCAAGGATATCCTCGCGCTCGATAGGAGTGATGAAGGCATTGTTCAGCTCTTTAATCACGTTATGAACCATTGAATCGCCTTTATGCTCATAGTCTTTCATCGTATCTGAAAATACTTTTAGATCGGAGATGTTTTTCAGTTTATAATCTGCGAAATAGTCAGCACCTTCTTTAAGATTTTGAGCGATGTTGAAAAGCATTACTGCGAATTTGTCTTTTTTTGATTTAAAAGCCATGTTAAAGCCTCCCAATTAGTCATGCAAATTTACGCACTTTTAGTCGTACGCTTAGTATTAACAAATTGATTGTAACGAATTCATGTAGTTTCAGGGAAGGTTTTTCGACGAAAATTTACAAAATCTTAATAAAACTTTACATACAAAAACAAGGATAAGTAAAAAATGGGAAACAGTTACACTTGCAAGCGTAGAAAAAAGCCTTTCCGATATGGAAAGACTCAAGATTTTATAAAAATAAAGCAATGAAATAATAAATAATTCCAGCTAATGAAGCGGAAATCGGCAAGGTGATGAACCAAGTGATCAACATGCTTTTAGCTGTTCCCCATTTTACCCCTTTAATGCGGTGTGCAGAACCGACCCCAAGTATGGAAGAGGAAATGACATGTGTCGTACTGACCGGCATATGCAGGAAGGTGGCACCAAAAATGATGCCTGCACCAGTTATATCTGCAGCAACCCCATTTACCGGCCGTATTTTCATGATTTTACCGCCAACCGTTTTGATGATTTTCCAACCCCCGATTGATGTACCAAGCGCCATGGCTATTGCGCAGGATAATTGTACCCAGAAAGGAACTTCAGAGGTAGAGGCATATCCATTAGCGATCAAAGCCATCGTGATGATACCCATGGATTTTTGAGCATCATTCGTTCCATGTGTATAAGACTGGATGGCGGCCGTGAGAATTTGTATTCTCCTGAATCGCTTATTGGTTTTTCCTAAATTATTATTTTTGAATACTACCTTGAAGATACTGTATACAATGAATCCAAGCGTAAAGGCAAGGATGGGGGATAGAATCAATGCCTGGACGATTTTAGTGAATCCACTCCATTTAATTGCATCGAAGCCACTCGCCACTATGGCAGCTCCCGCAATTGAACCAATGATTGCATGGGATGAACTGCTTGGAATGCCAAAATACCAAGTGATTAAATTCCATGTTATTGCCGAAAGAAGAGCAGCAAGGATAACATAAGAGCCATTGTTTAATGTGAAGGGATCAACGATATCCTTCGTAATGGTATGCGCTACACCAGTAAACGTCAGCGCTCCTAATAAATTCATGACCGCAGCCATGATGATTGCATGACGTGGTTTTAGAGCCTTGGTCGATACAGCTGTAGCGATGGCGTTAGCCGTATCATGGAAACCATTGATAAAGTCAAAGACCAAAGCAAAAATAATAATTAGCGCGGTTAAGATGAATATGCTATTCATACATGGAAGACTCCCTTAATTTCAAGTATGTAATGTAACTATGGATTGTGGCCAATAAATTGGCGCAAGACAGCTTGCGACTCCTCACTAATTAGAATGGAAGTTTTACGTTTGATTATTCTTTAAAGATGGCACCTTCTTTTTTACTTGGTTTAAAATCAACTATTCAATTGTAACGAATTTCATATCTATAAGGATAGAGGTTTCGTCATTTTTTTACAAAATAATTAATTTGGTGAAGGATTAAATAGGAAATTTTTCATTTTGTTATATATATTCAGGAGTTCATTTTCATTTTAGAACCCCATTTAATCCAGAGGCTTTTGGTTAGAAATAGAAGGTGGGTCGATGTATAATTGGTAAATAAAAGTAAAGGGGGAATGACTGAATGATTACAAATATTGGGGAAATGATCACTTTACATAATGGAGTCCAAATGCCACAAATGGGCTTCGGTGTATTTAAAGTTAAAAACGGCAATGAAACCGTTGAGTCCGTCAAGAAAGCGATCGAAGTAGGATATTGTGCAATTGATACGGCAGCCATTTATGGAAATGAAGAAGGAGTTGGACAGGCGATTCGGGAGTGCGGTGTGCCTCGTGAAAAATTGTTCATTACATCTAAAGTGTGGAATACGGAGCAAGGATACGAAACGACACTCAAGGCATTTGATGATAGTTTAAATCGTCTTGGCTTGGAATATTTGGATTTATACTTGATCCATTGGCCGGGTAAAGATAAGTATCTGGAAACCTGGAAGGCACTGGAAAAGCTTTATAAGGATGGAAAAGTGAAATCAATCGGTGTAAGTAATTTCCATGTTCATCATTTGGAAAATTTACTTGCAAACAGTGAAGTGAAACCGGTCGTCAATCAAATCGAATTACATCCACTTTTGACTCAAGTCGAAATTCGTGAGTACTGTGCAAAACATGAAATCAAGGTAGAATCATGGAGCCCCCTAGGCAGAGGAAATCTTTTGGAAGAGCCGACAATTAATCATATAGCGAAGAAGCATGGGAAAAGTTCAGCACAAGTGTTAATTAGATGGCATTTGCAAAATGATCTCGTCGTAATACCTAAATCGATTACGCCGTCCCGTATAGAGGAAAATGCACAGGTATTTGACTTTTCATTAAGCCTTAACGAAATGAATCAAATAGATGCCTTGAATAAAAATGAGCGGTTCGGAAGCAATCCAGATGAACTTTTGTTCTAAAGAACGTACTGCAACAATGTTGCAAATGAAAGGAGGGTGTCCCGATAAGGGGCATCTTTTTTCTTTTTTCTTAATGAACATATTTTAGACAGTTACTGCTTATACTAACTATGTGACAAAGTTAAAAACATATTATATACCCGTTCTTCAGGTGTAATACTCCTGTTTTCGTTACCAAATATTTTTTAAAAAAATCAGGTTTTAGTTTAATTAAACGGGGAAAATAATGAGTACAGCGGCAAACAAAAAGAAAAAATTCACTAACGCATTGAGGATTGTCCAATCAGTTCCTCAAGGGCTATAGCTAGCTAACACTACCTTATAACTAACACATTCACATTCATTAGATATTGTGCGTAATCGGCATTATACCATTTGAATGTAAAAGTTAAAAGAACTGAAAAAAGGGCATGACAATATGGAAGTGATGAGATTTCTTGAAGTCTGCTGTAGATATTAAAAATTAACTAATTTGAAGGAGGAAATATATTATGGGATTTTTATGGTCATTAATTATCGGAGGTATCATTGGTTGGTTAGCAGGTCTGATCGTTGGACGTGATGTACCATTTGGAATTATCGGCAACATTATCGCTGGTTTTGTTGGTGCATGGTTAGGTTCATTAATTCTTGGGCACTGGGGACCTACAGTAGCAGATTTCGCTATCGTTCCAGCATTGATTGGTGCAATCGTATTTGTTTTCATCTTAAGCCTTATCTTAAAAGGCATGAGAAAAGCATCTTAAATACAAAATAAAGCTGGCCCAGGTGGCCAGCTATTTTTTTAAAGTTAACCTTTATGATTTAGTCTATGATACAGATTAAACTGAAATGAAAAACACCGTTCCAATGGAACGGTGTTTTTCCATTATATGTGAAAATTGAATATTTCAGGTCGATCCAGGAAAGGAGCTTCAATAATCAATTTTTCCTCGGAAATGGGGTGGATGAATTCGATTTTTCGGGCATGCAGGGCTTGACGTGGAAAAGCCCTTCTTCCTCCATAAAGGGTATCTCCGGCCAAAGGGTGATTCAGATGGCTGAAATGTACCCTGATCTGGTGGGTTCGGCCGCTTTCCAAAGTACAGCTGACGAGCGTCAAGTTTTTCTTGGGATCGCGATTGAGCACCCGGTAATGGGTAACTGCGGTCTGACCTGAAGGGGAAACCCTTCGTCTCGTGGCATGGTGGCGGTCCCGGCCAATTTTTTCTTTGATTTCGCCTTCATCCTTTTTTATGTTTCCTTCGACTAAAGCAAGGTAAGTCCGTTTGATTTCCCTTGCTTCCAACATTCTATCCAGCATGGACCCAATGAGGCGGTTTTTGGCAAAAAGGACAGCACCGGTGGTATCTTTATCAAGCCTATGAATATGCTTAATCATACAGGTCTGGCCGGTTTGTCGAAGGTGGTGCGCAACTCCATTGATGAGGGAGTGTGCTTCACCTGGGAGAGAAGGGTGAGTATCCATCCCAGCCGGTTTATTGGCTATCAACAACAGGTCATCTTCATATAAGATGGATATTCCTAAGTCTGCCGTTTTAACAGTTTCATTTTCAGTTTGATCCAGCATGGGGATGCTGACCGTATCTCCTTCAGTAAGGACAGTTGACCATGTGACGGAATTGCCGTTCACTGTCACTTCTTTACTCATCCTCCACTCATGCACCAACTTCTTTGGGGCTTTCCACCGCTCCTTAAAAAGCTTTTCCAATGTTAATCCATTCCAGCTGTCCAGTACTTCTATTAATAAATGTTGGTTAATTATATTGAAATTTTCCAATTTCATTCCTACTTTCGCCTTGTTTGGTTGTGGTTAAATGAAAAAAATAACCTTTGACCTATTGCTAAGATTTTCGTGGTGGAAATTACCACATATTTTTTACAATTTTTATGTTATTCTATTGGGAAAGAAATCGCTTGTCCTAGAGTATACATATATTAGATAGGTCTAACGGATCTGAAAAAAGGTGGTTTTTTTAGTGAAGACGGTCTTTTCTTCAACTGAAGAACAAGAGCAAGAAATAGCGAGTCTCGTTTCTCGTTTCTACGAATCTGTATTTCCGAAATACTTTACGGAAAGTGAAATCCTTCATTTTCGTGAGATTGGCGTTTTGAAGCCGAATCAGGGTTCTTTTACTTACTTAGCAACATTAAGAGATGCATTTCAAGTTATGACATGTCTTCAAATCCTCATGTCGATATTGGATAAACAGAAGAGAGAAGATTGTATAGTGATGGAATCTAAGTCTGAAGAATTGTTCCAACATAACATCACTCTATTGAATGAATGCGGAATATTCTTCCCTTTTTATTATGACCATTTTTCACATATACATCATGAAGCGGGAAATGAGATGCAGATGATGGATATCAAGGTGGCCAATCAATATTTAGTATAAGTCAAAAAAAATGAACCGGCTATAACGGGTGAAGATTTCCGTTAGGGCCGGCTCATTTTTTTCATCCTTAATTAATATCGTGGTCCTCGAACCATTTCTCGAAGGTTTCCTCTTTATTAAAGCCAACGATCCGTTCTTGTTCCTGTCCATTTTTATAGTGAACGATGGTCGGCTCCTTTTTGATGCCATAATCGCTCCAGCCTTGTTCAAACTCCAAAAGGTTGTATTGAACTAGATCGATTCCCAACTTTTCTGCCAAAGGTGCCACGACGGGTGTGGTTTTTTGACTGATCGAATTCGAAGGACTATAGAAATAAACGGTCACATCTTTATTATCTTGAAGGTCCTGCTCCAATTCTTCAGGCAGGATCAAGTTTTGATAATTGGGATCATCCAGTTGATCGACAGTAGCTGATTTGAGCTTATCTTTGCCGTATGGATTTCCTTTTGTTTTTTCTTCTTTTTTCATGTTTGTAAAAACGCCGAGCAGGACAAATAGCGCGACGATTATTACTAAAATTATAGCCATTTTCTTCATTAAGCTGCAACCTCCTTGGATCTTGTCCATACGATGTAACTGCATATAAAAATAATGACGAATGCAGTCAAGGCTAGGAATGGGATAGTAATTAAACCCAATACGTTAATATATTGTCCTGTACATGAAACCCTTCAGCATGCAAGGGTGTGGTCAGAAAGGATGAGACCTTTTGTATCAAATTATGGTAAGTGGAAATGAATGCACCCGATTCGGATAGTATCATGGTATAAAAGCTGATCCAATAATCTTTTCGAATGATTGCAATTCCTAAAATGATTGTAAAAGGATACATGATGATCCGCTGATACCAACAGAGCGAGCATGGTTCATATTGCTTCATTTCAGAAAAATATAAGCTTCCTGAAAAAGCAATGATGGAAGCAGCCAGGCTACAAACATAAGTTTTCCACACTGCGTTTTGTATTGTTCATGGTTCCTCTTCCCCATCTCTTTTTGCTCTCATGAAAAGTATAGTATGTATGGACTGCGTCTGTAAAATATATATTCTTTTTCTGGGACATTAAGAATGATTTTACCAATAGAATTTTGAAAAGCTTGGATAGGTTCAGTTGTTTTAATTTTTGAATAAGGGGTATAATTCTTACGGAAGAGATTAAAGGAGTCTGAGAAGAATGCCAAATTTAGACCTGCATAAATATGAAAAAATAATGGAAATACGTAATATGAGGCTAGGAGATATAGATGAAATAATTGCTCTACAGTCGAGTTGCTTTCCTGGAATGGTTCCCTGGAAGCGAGATCAGCTTGAGAGCCATCTGGCGATTTTTCCAGAAGGACAGTTTGTGGCTGAATATGATGGTAGAGTGATTGGCTCATGTTCCAGCCTCATCATTAATTTTGACGAATATGATGATCGCCATACATGGGATGATGTAACTGATAATGGATACATCACGAATCATAATCCGGACGGTTATAATTTATATGGAATCGAGGTCATGGTCCATCCTAAATTCCGCAGGATGAAAATTGGTCAAAGACTATATGATTCAAGGAAAGAACTTGTTGCCCAATTGAATTTAAAAAGCATCATTATAGGCGGCAGGATCCCCAATTACCATAAACATGCGGAGGAATTGCTACCAAGGGAATATGTCAAAGAGGTGCAATTGCATAAAATATATGACCCAGTCCTTTCGTTCCAGCTTTTAAATGGCTTCACGCTAATGAGGATCAATCCGAATTACTTGCCGGATGATCTGCAATCCAATAAGTATGCCACTCTCATGGAGTGGAATAACGTCGATTATCAGCCGAAAACAAAACGTTATTATAAAACATCCGAACCGGTGCGGATCTGCGTCGTACAATACATGCTGCGTAAAATCGATTCATTCGAGGACTTCGCGAACCAAGTTGAGTATTTCACCGACGTGGCTTCGGATGCTAATGCGGATTTTGCCGTATTCCCGGAATTGTTCACTACCCAGTTGATGTCTTTCTTAAATGAAAGATCACCAAGCTTGGCTGTACGGAAACTGTCCGATTTCACGGAGCAGTACATTGAATTGTTCACCACTTTAGCAGTAAGGTATAACGTCAATATCATCGGCGGTTCCCATTTCGTAAAAGAAGATGATGATAACATCTATAATATCGCTTATTTATTCCGTCGTGACGGGACGATTGAAAAGCAATATAAAATTCACATCACACCGAATGAAAGAAAATGGTGGGGCATCAACGCTGGTGACCGTGTTCGTGTCTTTGATACGGACTGCGGGAAGATCGCGATACAAATTTGTTATGATATTGAGTTTCCGGAACTTGCCCGGATTGCTACCGATATGGGGGCAAAAATCATATTCACTCCATTTTGTACAGAAGACAGGCAAGGCTATCTGCGCGTTCGTTATTGTGCCCAGGCCCGTGCTGTGGAAAATCAAATTTATACCGTCATCTCCGGAACGGTGGGGAATCTGCCTCAAACGGAAAATATGGATATCCAATATGCTCAATCGGGAATCTTCGCTCCATCGGATTTCGAATTTGCACGTGACGGCATAGTCGGAGAAACCAGCCCGAACCTTGAGATGGTCCTGATTGGCGATGTTGATTTGGAGATCTTACGGCGAGAACGGCAGTCAGGTACTGTAAGGCAATTGAAAGACCGCCGCCATGATATTTATAAACTGCATTATCAAAAAGGCGGAAAATAAAAGGTATACGGGCTCGTGATGTGATGAACGCTGATGCGGTTCTATTCATTACGAGCCTTTACTTCATTTATTGGAATATATATGATAATTTTGTATATGTAAGCCAGCTACATAATAATAACAAATAAGGCGTTTGGGAGGAGATGTTGGAGATGGATTGGAAATCTTTATACACCACTTGGGCAGGGTACCAGAATTTAAATGGGGAATTACGTGTCCTCCTTGAGGAAATGCAGCGGGATGAAGCAAAACTCGAAGATGCCTTTTATAAGAATTTAGAATTTGGAACAGGCGGAATGCGTGGGGAAATCGGAGCTGGAACGAACCGGATGAATCTTTATACTGTAAGGAAGGCAACGGTTGGGTTGGCCCAATATATCTCTTCGTTTGGGAAAGAGGCAAAAGGAAGAGGGGCTGTGATTGCATATGATTCGAGACATAAGTCTCCGGAGTTTGCACTTGAAGCAGCTAAAACCTTGGCGACATTTGGGGTGAAGGCTTATTTATTCGATGAGTTGCGTCCGACACCAGAATTATCATTTGCCGTTCGCGAGCTGAATGCTTTTGCTGGAATTGTCATTACGGCAAGCCACAATCCGCCTGAATATAATGGTTACAAGGTTTATGGACCAGATGGGGCACAATTGCCACCGGAAGCAGCGGATCAAGTGATCAGCTATGTGGATGCCATTGAAAATGAGCTTGAAATTCAGGTTGAAGAAGCGGAAGTTCTTAAAGGGCAGGGCCTCATCGAAATGATTGGGGAGGAATTGGATGCAGCATATAATCGAGAGTTGCTCACTGTTCCCGAGAATCCAAGGCTTGCCGAGGAAATAGATGTGTCAATCGTCTTTACGCCGCTTCATGGAACGGCAAATAAATCCGTCAGGCGGGCACTGCAAAGCTTAGGGTATCAAAATTTGCATATAGTTAAGGACCAGGAACTGCCAGATCCTGATTTTTCGACAGTCAAATCTCCAAATCCAGAGGAACCAGCTGCATTTGAAATGGCAATCGAGCTTGGAAACAAAGTGGAAGCGGACTTATTGATAGCAACGGATCCAGATGCCGATCGGCTTGGAATTGCTGTGAAAAACGAGATGGGTCAATATGTTGTCCTGACTGGAAATCAAACAGGCGCCCTTTTCCTTGATTATTTACTGTCCCAGAAAAAAGAAAAAGGGGATATTCCCCAAAATGGAGTCGTCTTAAAAACAATCGTCACCTCGGAAATCGGGCGGACGATTGCGGAGTCCTATGGCTTGCAGACGATTGATGTACTTACCGGGTTTAAGTTCATCGCCGAGAAAATAAATCAGTATAACGAAAGCGGGGAACATAGCTTTCTGTTCGGATATGAAGAAAGCTATGGTTATCTGATTAAAGACTTTGCACGTGATAAAGATGCCATTCAAGCGGCTGTGCTGGCTGTTGAGGTCTGTGCTTATTATAAAAAGCAGGGTTTGACGCTTTATGAAGGGTTACTGAATGTGTTTGAAAAATATGGATTCTACCTAGAAGGGTTGCGTTCATTAACTTTAAAGGGCATTGAGGGAGCGAAACAGATTCAAGGAATCTTGAATCAATTCCGTCAAAACCCGCCTGCTCGTATAGCTGGAATCGCGGTGGTCGTTGAAGAAGATTATCAAAGCAGCAAAAAGCGTACGTTACTTTCCGAGGGTGAAGAACTGATCGAGCTTCCGAAATCAAACGTATTGAAGTATTTCCTTGAGGATGGTACATGGGTATGCCTCCGTCCTTCAGGTACTGAACCGAAAATTAAATTCTATTTCGGTGTCCAAGGTAAATCAATGCCAGAAGCTGAGTCCAAGTTATCGGGAGTCATGGCAGATTTCATGGGCAAGATTGAAGCGTTAGTTTAAAGGTATGAAAAGCTAAACGAAAGATTTCCGGTCTTTCGTTTTTTTCGTGTAAAAGTATCTTAAAGTGGCCTCTGGGAAATTTGAATGAGCAAAATTCAAGGAAATTCGGTTTCGGTTTTGGTATACTGTATTGGCAAGTGACCTCGGAAAACATCGGTAAAGTATTGAATTTAGAGTGAGCGGCAATAAGGGATAATGGAGGAATATTCATGAAATTAGTAATCATTAATGGTTCACCACGTAAACAAGGGCGTACAGGGATAGCCTCACGCTACATTTCCAAGAAATACGGAGCGGAACTTATTGATTTAAGCAATAGTGAGATCCCTTTATATTCAGGTGAAGGTGAGCAATATCAATTGGAAGTGATTCAAGGTCTTCGGAAAAGCATCGGTGAAGCGGATGGCGTGATCCTGACCACTCCGGAATATCATGGTTCCATGAGTGGAGCTTTGAAAAATGCCTTGGATTTTCTAAGCAATGAACAATTCACGCATAAACCAGTCGCTTTATTGGCTGTCTCCGGCGGAGGAAAAGGTGGGATCAACGCCTTAAATTCAATGAGAACAGTGGGCCGCAGCCTTTATGCAAATGTGATCGCCAAACAATTGGTTCTGGATCCACATTGCTTCGATTATGAAAATGATGGTTTACTTGAAGAGTCTGCCGTACTTGTGGAAGGTTTACTTGAAGATCTTAAAATGTATGCAGCTGCGTATGCAACAATAAAAAAATAATGAAATGAGGGTCAGGTATTTTCATACCTGACCCTTCCTTGTTTTATAGGGTTCACCAGCCAAAGTCAAATCCCCGAAAATCAATCTTCTTGTATAAATTTTCCCGTTTTGCAAAAACTATAGTTGATTTAAGCTTGGAAGTTCACTTAAATAATCACTTGTTTTTTCTGCCGCATGATCTAGATAACGAAGCAGCGCATACAACTGGGATTGAACAATTTGGTAATCATGCTCAAACCGGTATGCGTGCAAAAAATGTTCTATTTTTTTTGAAAGAAAATGATCTTTCGTCCGAACCATCAATACTAACAAGCTGTCCCAATCAGAACGGTGTGTGTGAAACAATGCCTGATCATAATCCGCAATCCTCATGTAGTTCTCCCCCTTAATAAGGAGCTATTTGTATTTTGTTCAGATCGGACTGAACATTTCCTTACAATAAGTGGTGATGTATTTGGACCGCGGTTGTTGCTTTTTACCTGAATAAAAAAAAAGGTGAGTACATGAGAGAAATAATGGTAATTGGAGTAATTGTCCTGCTTTTTTTTCCTGAAACCACACTCGCAGAAGAGGTGTATTCTCCTGAGCGGATGGAAATGGATCTGCAAGGAATCCAACACCAGTATGAATTGGACGTTCAAATAATCGGTCAAACTGAAAAGGGAAAAGATATAAAAGCAGTCAAGTTAGGAAAAGGAAAAAAATCGATTTTGTTTGTGGGGTCACATCATGGGCGGGAATGGCTCAGCTCCAAACTTTTAATGAGCATGCTTGAAGACTATGCAGCCGCTTATCGAGCGGGCAAGCCTGTTGGAGAATACCCGTCGGGAGCATTGGATGAAGTTAGCATCTGGTTCATCCCGATGCTTAATCCAGATGGAGTCAGCATCCAGCAAGGAGATTTATCAAACTTAAATATACTTGAAAAGGCAGCAGTATGGAAAATGAACGGATATAGCAAGAATTGGTCGCGATGGAAAGCCAACGCCAAGGGCATTGATTTAAATAGGCAGTATCCGTCTGGATGGAAAGAAGTCATGAGTCATGAAAAAAACCCATCTTATCAATTTTATAAAGGGGAAAAACCACTTGAAGCAGCTGAAGTTAAAGCGCTTGCGGATTTTACAAGGGAAATCGATCCCCTTCTTGCTGTTGCCTATCATACCTGCTGTTGCCTATCATACCT
>NZ_JBFUHM010000060.1:0-26565 GCF_056402395.1 Peribacillus sp. P4_B1 | reverse complement strand
CTGTTGAATCCATCGATCTAAAGAAGAAGGAGTAAGTTCATATTCTTCAATAAGAGCCTTTCGTGTTTTTCCGTTTTGATAGAGTTGAATCATCTGTTTTTTAAATTCGGAAGTGAATGTACGGCGTTCTCTTTTCGTCATTTTGAGTGCTCCTTATCTGTAATAAGTTAAGTGTAGCTGCCCTTAAAATATCTGTCCAGATAAGTGTAGACGATTCATAGGTTCAATTTTCGGTGCTGTGCACGAATCTCTTAAAATTGGACTTACTGATAATACCAAACTAAAAGAGGTTCTTGAAATACACCTTAACTAAATTATAGGGGGCTATAAATTATGAAAAAACCTTACTTAGTCGTAGAGTGGAATGATTGTGAAACAGAGGCAAAGGGTTGGTTAGTGGTGCATAACTTTGTTAAAGGGTACGCAGGAGAGGCACAAGGATACATCCAGCAGTGACAAGAGAAGAGGTAGAGCGATTAGCAGAGGCAATGGCCTATAAATATAACGCTTCTGAAAGTGCCACCACCGGAGGATGTAAAGCAGGCATTTCTTACGATTATAAAGCCCCGGATGCGTATGAAGTGCTAAGAAGGTTTCTGATTGCCTGATGATGTAGGAGTATCATTAGGTAGTGATTTAGGTACGAAGTATGAGGAAGTACTAAGAGTATTTGATGAATTCAACATTGGAATACCTTTAACTAAATCTATGAAGGAAGATTTAATTGTTCATAAAGGTATAAAAGACTTTAATGCTATGTTAGCTACAAAAATAGATTGCTTCCTTTTAAACGATGCTGTAACAGGCTACGGTGTAGCATTTCGTGCAGATGAAGCGTGGAAATTTAAAGGTGAGCCTACAGTCAGAGATTTGATTGAGTGTTAACTTAATTCACCTTTTATTTGTGGTCTTTTTCTGAACCATCCCTATTCATTGAATATTAATATATGGAACCAAAACACTTCCAGCCCCATTTGGAAGTGTTTTGGCGTATTTACATTTCAGAAAACACCCATTCAATTTCTGAGTTTCCAGTTACGATTGATTTGATCGTGCCCCCAAAACGTATGGTTTGAACCCAAATTGTATTGTTGGCTTTTCCATCTTCTAAAAATATTGCCAGATACTCTTACAGCATGATATGCTCCAATTCCTACTAAAAGCTAGGTGAGTAGGAATGGTTAGATTGAATGGAAAAGCTTTTTCATACGATTAAACCTCCAAATCTCTTGCTTTTTTTTTCGCCATTCGACGCTTATAAAGGGGAAAGCCAAACATATAATACCCTGAAAATGACAGCAGTATTAAAGATAGACCTGTTATTGTGAGGATACTGTATCTATACCAATTACCAAAGAAGGATCCATCATGCAAAGTAATGAGGAAAGTTGAGTAATCCGGGTTTGTAGATAATACTTTTCCCGTACTCGCATCGATTTGAACACCTTGACTATTGTTAAAGCGAACCTGGTAAACATTTGCACTTGGTCTATATTCAATTCTAAATATATCTTCAACCGAGTCTACATTTGGAAGCCCCTGAGACGTAGCAATGGACACGACCCTGTCCATAGGTATCGATTGACTGGGACTCGCCTCTTTTCCCGTCCTTAACTCATCAGCCACTCCCAGTGGTATCATATAAACAAGCAAGAGGCCTGTGACTGCTATGAACATAAAAAAAACAGATAAAATTAATCCTGACCATTTATGTACTTTTTTGCTTAAATGATACAACTTTACAGATTTGGACATTCTTCCATCACCCTCCTTGACTTCAAAACAAATACAGAACCTCCCTGCTTCCTTTTATACAATTTGGAAATAGATTGGTTATATTTAAAAGTATTAAAGTCTTACCTCATTCTTAATCCGTTATTAATAGCCATATCATTTTCGTAAATAGATATTTTCAACTTTATGATCTGATCCTTTTTTTAAAACTAGATTGGCCCGTCCTTTTGTCGGCAGTATATTTTCATGTAAATTTTTCAAATTGATTTCTTCCCAAATTTGAGTCGCTTGTTCAATAGCATTTTCTTTAGACAAGTTAGTATAGCGATGAAAATAGGATTCGGGACGTTGAAATGCAGTCTTTTGAAGTAGAAGAAACCTTTCAACATACCACCTTTCTATGTCAACTACGTTTGCATCAACATAGAGTGAAAAATCAAAAAAGTCACTGACGAATACTTGATTTTCTTTATCAACTTGAAGAACATTAACACCTTCCACTATTAAAATATCTGGATTACAGATGGTTTGTACTTCATTTGACAAAATATCGTACGTTAAATGTGAGTAAATTGGAACTTCCACTTTATTTTTCCCTGCTTTTACATCACCGATAAGATTAATTAATTTTTGAGTATCATAACTTTCAGGAAACCCTTTTCTTTTCATCAATCCTTTTTCTTCTAAAGAGGCATTTGAATACAAAAAACCATCTGTTGTGACCAGGCCTACGTTTCTATGATTATCCCATCTAGATAATAATGTCTGAAGTAACCTCGCTGTCGTACTCTTTCCTACAGCAACACTCCCTGCAATTCCAATGATATAGGGTACTTTTTTAGCATTTGTTTTTAGAAATGAAGAAGTAGCAGTGTTAAGTTGCTGAGAAGCTTCGACATATAAATTAATTAAACGAGTCAAGGGCAAATAAATCTCTTCTACTTCCTGAATAGATATTTCTTCATTTATTCCTTTTAAATCATCCAATTCTTCTTCATTTAAAGGAAGGGGAGTATGGTTTCGTAAAGATGCCCACTTTTTTCTATTGAATTCAAAATAGGGAGTATAGGAACTCATGCTTTTCGTTACCTCACTTTTTAGAGTTACTTTCAGTTTAACAAGGATGGTGCCCATAAAAATTCAGGAATAATCGATTCCTAATCCCTTATTGACCTAAATCCCCCTGTGACTTGCGAAAGAAATTGAATGAAATATGCTCTAGGAGACATAAAATGCATTCCTTTCTTGGTGGTTAATTTTTGAATGATAACCCATTTGTCTGCAAAGCAGTCCTAAGTTTAGGCAAAGAAGCTGGTCCCATACCGTGAAATTTCAAAATCTCTTTTTCACTATATGTTGATAGCTGTTGCAATGAAGTTACCCCATTATTTTCCAATGCCCGTCTGGCTGGTGCCGAGAGCAGTGAAAGAAATCCATTGTCAGGTTTCCGTTCTTGCTCACAAATAGGGCAGATCGGACAGTCGCTGGATTTATAGTATTTGTGTCCTTTGTTGCAAGTCCTTAAAATTTTCTTTGAAGTTGTCATTTTTTCTGTCTCCTTTTCTCACTTTTTTGCCTTCTATCTTCTGCCAACTTTTCAATGGAATACTTAAAAGTACTAACATCATAGGTATATCACGCTAAGTATTAGTGGATATGTATTCGCCACGTTCATGATGTTATGTAATGCAACTAAACTCACTTATGAAGAAAGAAAAAGTTGCCTTAAGACCCGCTCAGATTTTAAGCCGGTACACCAGTTAATTGAACTAGGGTACTATTTCATTAGTCAAAAAAACTATGAATAAGTAACTAAACATTGGCCATCGTAAAAGTAAAATCATATTTAAAAATCGAAAAGGACCATCCAAACTGACAATAAGTATATCGATAAAGCTAGTATATCGATTGCAATCAATCAACGGTTTACCAAGACCTATTATCCGGTAAAACTAGAATATTAAAAAATGAATATCGAATAGTTGTTCATAAATGGTTTGCTCCATAAATATAAAAGAACAGAGCAAAAATAACAACCTACTTAATATGCTACATAATGTGTCTAATGTGCTTCTCACTTTCTAATGTAATTAGCCTGCCCCTTTAATGCATTAGAAAAGGGCTGCAGCAGCAGCCCTTTTTTGAGTTAAGCATCAGACTATTTAGATTTTCTTATCTTCGATCATTAAAAATGCATGAAAAACAATCGTCTCACTTAGAAATATCCAAAGTGAATTATAAATTAATCACTTTATCTTCTGTCTGAGGATCTGTCTGAACATCGGCTTGTACACGCTTGCCTATTCCAAAAGCGAAATAACTAATTACAACGATAGCCAGAAAACCTATTCCAACCATAAGTGATATACGTGTGTCATCATTAAACCACATACCTATTAATACCATGATCAAGAAAGCGATGGTCAGGTAGTTTGTAACAGGTGCAAAAGGCATTTTGAATGGATGATTATCCATTTCAGCTTTTTTTACTTTTCTGAATTGAATTTGACTGATCAGAATGACAAACCACGGAATCATACCAGGAAGTACGCTCGCACTGTATACATGCACAAATAAATTTTTTGGTGCAATATAACTTAAAACAACCCCAATTGCTAACCCGACTATCACGCCGAACGTTCCGAATAAAGGGACACCGCTATTAGATACTTTTGCAAAGAATTTTGGCGCTTGGCCATTCATCCCTAATGTGTAAAGCATACGTCCTGCACTGTAAATACCACTATTGCAGCCAGACATAGCAGCCGTGATTACGACAAAATTAATGATTCCAGCTGCTGCCGTGATACCAACTTTCGCAAAAGTAGCAACAAATGGACTGCCAATCGCACTTAATTGATCCCAAGGGTAAACGGTTACAATAATGAAAATCGCACCGATATAGAAAATTAAAATACGCCAAATGGTACTTTGAATCGCTTTGGTTATCGTTTTTTGCGGATCTTTTGCTTCACCAGCTGTAATCCCTATTAGTTCTACACCTTGATAAGCAGCAACAACTAGTGATAGTGCAAAGAAGAAACCCTTCCAACCACCTGTAAATAAACCACCATGTTCCCAAAGATTTGATAACCCTAATGCTTCTCCCCCGTTACCGATGCCAAAGAAAATAAGTCCAAATCCTGCAACGATCATTAATATAATCGTTACGATTTTTATCAGCGCAAACCAAAATTCAATTTCACCAAAGGACTTAACGGAAATCAAGTTCGCTGCCCCAAGAATAACCATTGCGATTAAGCCTGGAATCCAAGCAGGGAGATCCGGGTACCAATACTGCATGTACGTTCCAACTGCAATAATTTCTGCCATCCCGACGATAACCCACTGGAACCAGTTACTCCAAGCAGTCATATACCCTGCCAATGGATGAATGTACTTATAACCAAATGTTGCAAATGAACCTGTACTTGGCTCTAAGTACAGCATTTCCCCCATTGCGCGCATGATCAAGAATATAAATAAACCAGAGATCGCATAAGCTAACATTACAGACGGACCTGTCCATTGAATCGTGCTGGCTGAACCCATAAATAAACCGACACCAATCGTACCGCCCAAAGCGATCATCTGAATATGACGGCCTTTCAAGTCCCTATTCAAATCTTTGTTTGCCATTCCATTTCCCCCTACACTACTAATAGTCGAAATTTGATGCAAGATGCTTAATGCTCTCCCTATTTAGTATAGAAATGATATAGCAGGCTCCCACTCTTTTAAATCTATCTTAAAGCAGCCTCTTAAAATCATTCTTCACTTTTAATTTAAGCATTCCTGACAGTTAGAAAGGTTCTTGTAAACATGAATTTCTAGTTATTAAGTATCATATGAACTTAGAAGCATAGCTTTATCCTAATCAACCTATTTCCGAACAATTAATACGAGGTTGTTCAATTCCGCCTTATAGAAAGCGCTTACTTTTCATTGGTTATTGAAAGTGCATCCTTTAAACGTTTAAAATTCATCTGAATAAAGAAACTCGAATAAAAGAGTATTACAACTCTTTTATTCGGCAAGCAGGTTTATTTATGCGGTTACTAAAAGTGACCTTAATTTCAGTTTCACCAACATGTCATTCGTCATTTTCTCCAAATCATATTCCGCCTTAAATCCCCACTCTTCCATTGCACAAGTTGAATCTATTTTATTTGGCCAGCTATCGGCAATGGATTGTCTTACAGGATCGACGTCATAATTCATGACAAATTCCGGAATATGCCTTTTAATCTCGGCTGCAATTTGCTCCGGATCAAAGCTCATGGCAGACACATTGAAAGAATTCCGATGTTTTAATTTTGAAGCATCTGCCTCCATTAGTGTAATGATGGCAGCTAAAGCGTCAGGCATATACATCATATCCATATACGTTCCCTTATCAATGTAAGAAGTATATCGCTTGTTTTTAATCGCTTCATAGTAAATTTCAACTGCATAGTCGGTAGTTCCACCGCCAGGAGGTGTAACATACGAAATCAATCCCGGGAACCGGAGACCTCTCGTATCAACCCCAAATTTATGATGGTAATAATCACATAATAACTCCCCGGATACCTTATTCACTCCGTACATCGTATTCGGCCGTTGAATGCTGTCTTGCGGTGTCCAATCTTTAGGAGTCGATGGACCAAACGCACCAATAGAACTAGGTGTGAATAACTGGCAATCGAGTTCTCGTGCCGATTCCAAAGCATTGACCAATCCGCCCATGTTTAAATGCCAAGCTAAAAGAGGCTTCTTTTCAGCTGTTGCTGACAATAAAGCAGCTAAATGTATAATCGTATCCACTTCATGTTTTTTTGCCATATTAAACATCGCTTTTTCATCTGTAACATCTAAAATCTCAAATGGGCCTGATTGGGCAACATCGCTGTCCGTTTTTCGAATATCTGTTGCAATGATATTGTCAGATCCATAGATTTCTCTCATTTTCAGCGTCAGTTCTGAACCAATTTGACCTAAAGCACCCGTTACTAAGACTTTTTTCATCAAAAATCCCTCCCCTTTTTCTCTTTACAGCATGCAATGTTCTTAAATGATCGACATTTCTTTTCCTACTTTTTCATAAATCGCTAATGCACGATCCAGCATCTCTTTTGTATGAGCAGCAGTGGGCATATTCCGCACTCTTCCTGTTCCTTTTGGAACGGTAGGAAATACGATGGATTTAGCATATACGCCTTCTTCATTCAGCCTCTTTGAGAATTGCTGCGTTTTTGCTTCATCACCTATAATGCAAGGCGTAATCGGTGTTTCGCTCGCTCCGATATCAAACCCTAATTCTTTTAGGCCTTTTTTCAAGTAATCACTGTTTTCCCACAGCTTATTTTGAAGATCTGAGCTAGTCATCAAAATATCAATGGCTTCTATACTAGCTGCAACTGCTCCCGGTGTGGCAGCCGTTGAAAATAAAAATGGACGGCTTCTTACTTTTAACCAATCAATTAAATCTTTCTTTCCTGCTACATAGCCTCCTACAACACCAATGGCTTTGGATAATGTTCCAATTTGGAAATCCACTCTATCCGATAACCCGAAATGTTTTACCGTTCCTGCACCATTGCCTAGTACCCCCGAACCGTGTGCATCATCAACATAAGTAATTAAATCAAACTCTTCTGCAATCTCCACAATTTCAGGAAGCTTGGCAATATCCCCATCCATCGAGAAAACTCCATCGGTAATAATCATGACTTTGTTAAATAATCCGGACTCTTTTGCTTGACGCGCTTTTGTTCGTAAATCGTCCATGTCGGAATGGACAAATGGAATAATCTTTGCTTTAGATAATCGACATCCATCAATGATGGATGCATGATTCAGTTCATCTGAAAGAATGGCATCATGTTTATCCATCACTCCTGAAATGGCAGCCATATTACAATTAAAGCCCGATTGATAAGCAATGGCCGCTTCTGTATGTTTAAATTCAGCAAGCTTTTCTTCTAATTTAACATGAATATCTAATGTTCCGTTGATCGTACGAACGGCACCGGCTCCGACTCCATATGTTTTCGTTGCTTCTATGCAAGCCTCTTTCAATCGTCGATCTGTTGCTAAACCTAAATAGTTATTTGATGATAAATTAATTAATTCTCTGCCCGCAATGGTGATTACCGGACCGTTTGGACCTTCTACCGGATCAATAACGTTGTAAAGTCCTTTATTTTTTAAATCTTCCAAATTTTCTTTCAAAAATCGATTTAATATTTCACTTGACATTTAATATACCCCCTCATTGATGTTTGGAATAAATGCAGGAATTTTATATGTTTTACCCCTATTTCAAGTTTATTGAATTTGACCATTTTTTCTAAAAATACATGTGTCCTCTCTAAAAACACACAAGGAAGTAACCTAAATCCTTTTATACTAATAGTTCTAACAATCATAATAATAGAATTTTTCAACGTTGTCCATATTGTGTGGACAAAAAAATCGGAATTTTTGTAGTTTTACAATAAAACCCGCTAAAAAAGTCGTTCAAATCGCTGGAAATACAATGAGAATATCATCAATTTTCCAAAGAGACATATGTTTTATCTTCTGGCTTTTGGAGACTTTAACAAATAACCATAAAAAAGGAGGGATATAGTGAAAACAGAAGATGAAAAAACCTCAGAAGGCTTAAATGAGATCTTTGAAATCATCAATGCAAAAGGTGATATAGGAGAAATAAAAGAAATCGTCCAAAAATCTGTTGAAGAAGAAAATGAAGACAAGTAAACTTAGCGGATTAATTATCCTCTTTTATCTGTTTACATTGCTCTAATGGACAGTTAGTGTTCATTACAACACATAGGGTCCATACATCCTTTGACTAAACGGACCCTTTAGTTCATCAAAAAAAAAAAGTTATGCACATAATCAGGAGCAAAGTCTGAAGAATAAGGATTTCCCCTATTTCCTCCTTTCTTTATCCACAACTTGTGCACAACTTTATTAAATTGAAAAATTGAAGCCAGTCCCTTTCATTGATGACGACTTCAAATGTACATTATGGGTTCACCCTTTTCATCCTGTGAAGTAAAGGACCATCTGAATGTTTATTTTCCCCTATTACAAAATTCGTCATATAATAGGTCAAATATTGACCATAATGATTATTGGTTTTTAACAATAACTCATCCACATAGTAAACTCCTTTGGGGATTCGATCCATTAGCAGCACCGATAAGGCAGCATATATACCGCAGGCCACTTGAAAGTATGTTGCATTGGTTTTGTATTTGGAAAAGATTTCGCCATTCTCTAATACATTGTACATATAATGCTCCTTTTCTTGATAAACAATAAGGACACCAACTAGATCTTCCCCTTCAAGTTCGTCTTCAAGCGGATCGAGAACCTCCATTTCATGGTCCCACAATTGATCAACGTCATCCAGTTTTGAGCGGATTAACTCCGTCGTATGGTCATTTACCTTATATAAAAAGCCGCTTTCCATATCATACAATTTGCCCAAAGAATATACTTCTTCATGAGGCATTAAACAACCGTAAAACTGCTTGTCCCCTAAAGAGACTTTAAATTCGACATCATAAACATTTTCATATAAAAAGAGCGGTGTATGGTGGTTCATAAACATCGGATAGCTTGAAATAGCCTCGTCCAGAAAGCACTCGGGAGACCAGGATGTGTAAATGACGTCCTTTTTTGCCTTCGCCTTGTCCTTAAAAAAATAATTGTCATGCTCTACAATATAACAGCCAAGTGGACGTTCTCCTGAGTCTTTCTTTAACAGCTCAATGGCCATCCATTGAACCACCCCTGGATTCATTCCCGAACCAATGATGGCTGTTGAATTTGAAAATTGATCTTTATACTTTTCAAAATGCCTGATTCGTTCAATTAAAGGAAATCCATGAGATAATTCTTCCTTTTCGTCAATCGTTGTTTTTTCTATAGCGGAATTAACATAATTAACACCTAATGCATTACAGCAATCTAGTATTTCAACCGTATCCGCCCGTGATAGATCTATTACACAAAATGTTTTTGTGCTTTCAAGATGCTTAGTAAACCTCTTTGTATCTTTTAAATCAAGTTGATGGAATACAAAGTGATTTTTTAGCTGTGGAAATAATTCATGATAATATTTTTCTTCTTTTTGTTTAATATCGATTAAATGTAAAGTACAACTGGAAATAAAATGGTGGATTGGATCTCTTTTATCAATAACTGATTTATTCAATATGGAAAGTATTGATTTTGCGGCCCCTCCCGCACTTCCTAAAATGGTTATCACTTTTTTGTTATCATCCATTTCTGCACCTCGTTCAACCTTTTATTATTAAACTATGTGGTTGAGGATGAAATGCAATAGGCAACTACCATTTAATGATGAAATGAGAAATACGTACAATCTATTATCTTCAATATTATCCAAAGGGAAAAGCAAGTGAACGGATTTAATAGGTATGAGCAATGTGATTAATTCCTACTTCTCTTTTTTTGTCCACACATTATACACAACTTTATAAAGCCAACTTATAGAATAGACACCCAGTTATTTTGAAAACAGACATACAGCAGTGTATTGAATCATACAGGAATTCGGCATGGATGTGCAGGAGGTGCCTTATGGGCACATTCGATTTTTTATATGATTCCACACTGTTTATATGTTTAAACTAACGAAAAAGACCCCGAAATCGGAAAAGTATTTTCACGAAATCAAGGCGAAATTATCATAATGTGCATTTTTTTAATATAGCTGCTATTACTGAACCCTTATCCCCTATATCTCAAAGCTAACCCTTTTAAGAAATTCCTGGCGAATTTATCCCCGCACTCTTTATAATTTCTATGACCAACTTTTCTTAAAATGGCGCTTAATTCTCCTTTGGTTATCATGACTCCTGCTTCTTCCAAGATATCAATCATATCCTCGCTTGTTAATGTCAGCGCGATTTTCATTTTCTTTAGCAGAATATTATTCATGCTTTCCTTATTCTTTGCAGTAGGTGCCGGGTTTTCTGGCTGGCCGGGTTTTGGTTCTTGTTTTCCTCTTTTAAAAATGATCAAGCCATTTAAAAAGGACTCCAACATCGTATTGTTACATTTTATACCTTCATCATCCATATCATCTTCGTCGTATTCATCATAGAAACCATCTTTCGGCTTTGTGAGCATCTGCATGACTTCTTCTCTTGTCACTTCAATATCCCCGAGTTTAAATATCTCTACCATATCTTTATTTTTTATATCCAGCGCATATCTTAGTCGAATTAATATATCATGATTATGCATTCATAAACCTCCTGTATATTTTTTCTTTTTTCACAGTACCTTCATTATTTCACAAATGGATGGGAATAAACGCAGCTGAAAATCCTGGAACCCTTTACGGATTCCCGGATCAATCTGCCTATTATTTTATTTTCAGTTTCGTGATTACTTCCACATGTGCAGAGTGTAGGTGGCAACACAAGGGTGCTTGTGGGTTTATTACATTCTTAAGACCTTTTCCTTTAGAAAACAGACTTTATCAAAACAAAAGTTGCCGGCTGCAAAGGAACTTGAAACTGAATAAAATAAGTTCACATAAGTTGATGTGATCCATTTTTTCTCTGACTTTTTGAGAGCTACATCATTTCACTGTCCCCGTCCCATCAACAATCTTTTCCAAAGTTATCAAGCAATGCACGCACTTCATCCGTTGATTTCGTGTTCATTAATTGATTTCTTAATTCACCAGCTCCACGGAATCCTTTGACATAAATTTTGAAAAAGCGATGAAGCCCTGTGATTGAACGTGGCAGTGCTTCCGCATATTGATCTTGAAGATCAAGCTGCAGTCTTAAAAGATCAAGATATTCTTTACTGCTATGCTCTTTTGGCTCTTTTTCAAAAGCAAAAGGATTTTTAAAAATACCTCGCCCGATCATAACGCCATCAATACCATATTGTTCAGCAAGCTGCAGCCCAGTTTGACGGTCAGGAATGTCTCCATTGATTGTTAGTAGCGTATTTGGTGCGATATGGTCACGTAATTTTTTGATTTCCGGAATTAGCTCCCAATGCGCATCCGCTTGGCTCATTTCCTTTCTTGTACGTAAATGAATAGAAAGGTTCGCAACATCCTGTTTTAAAATATGCTTTAGCCACTCCTCCCACTCATTTACATCATTATAGCCAAGTCGTGTTTTCACGCTGACTGGCAGTCCGCCCGCTTTTGCTGCTTGAATAAGTTCTGCCGCAACATCTGGACGCAGAATAAGGCCACTACCTTTCCCTCTTGATGCCACATTCGGTACAGGGCAGCCCATATTAATATCGATGCCTTTAAATCCTAGCTCTGCCATGCCAATACTCATTTGACGGAAATATTCGGGATTGTCCCCCCAAATATGTGCCACCATTGGCTGTTCATCTTCTGTAAAAATCAAACGGCCACGCACACTTTTCATGCCCTCTGGATGACAATAGCTATCCGAGTTTGTAAACTCTGTGAAAAATACATCCGGTCGACCGGCTTCACTTACTACGTGGCGAAAAACAACATCTGTCACATCTTCCATTGGTGCAAGTACAAAAAATGGTCGTGGTAAATCACGCCAAAAATTATCTATCATTTTAAACTCAAATCCTCTCACTATGGATACAACTTCAAACTCTCGGTCAAAAAATATAAAGCCAAATGTTCCACTTCTTTTACACTTATATCATGCTTAATAACTTATTATCAAACACAAGTACATTTGGACATTTATAATTTGTGAAAAACTATCTTCTTACATCCTGGCGATATTCATATTCAATATAAAAAATTTATTAATCCGCTACAAATAGAATAAGGAAAAGGCAACTCCCGTATAGGGTTAGTTGCCTTCTTTTAAAATGAGTTGCGAGACACACTCCACATGGCTCGTCTGCGGGAACATATCCACAGGCTGCATGGATTCTACTTCGTATAATGCGCTCAATTCTTGAAGGTCCTTCGCCAATGTAGACGGATTGCAAGATACGTACACTATGGTTTTCGGTTTAACTTTCAAGATGGCCTGCAGTAAGGATTGGTCACAGCCGGATCTTGGTGGATCGACGACAAGCACGTCCGGTTTCCAGCCTTCTTTGGTCCAGCGTGGCAGGATATTCTCGGCTTTGCCTGTTTCATAATGCATGTTGGTGCGTTTGTGTCTGATGGCATTTTTCTTGGCGTCTTCAATGGATTCTTTGATGACGTCCATTCCGCGAACCTCTTTTGCATCTTCAGACAGCCAAAGTCCGATAGTGCCTACACCGCAATAAGCATCTACGACTTTTTCAGTGCCGGTCAGGGCTGCCGCTTTTTTCACTTCGTCATACATGCGGACTGTTTGGACCGGATTAAGTTGGAAGAAAGTACGGGCCGATAGTTCGTATGATAGGTCACCCAATGTTTCGTTGATGACTTTTTCGCCTGCAAGATGGATCGTCTTTTCGCCAAAAATAAGTGATGTGTTTTGGTTATTAATATTTTGAACGACTGATTTCACTTCCGGCAGTTGGTCACGAATTTGTTTAAGCAATTGATCTTTTTGTGGAATTTCTTCCGCTCCTGTAACTAAGACCACCTGCACTTCACCTGTTTCAAAGCCAACTCTTGTAATGACTGTACGGATCACACCTTTTCTCTTTCTTTCATTATAGATCGAGATATTCAGGTTCTTTAGGATCTTCTTCGCTGTACGTGTTACTTTATTAGTAGCCTTATGCTGTACAAGACAGTTGGGAATATCGATCAAGTTATGGGAGTTTAAGCCGTAAAGACCGGCAATCAATTTGCCATCTTTCTGACCGACTTGGTACTGACTTTTGTTGCGGTAGTTCCAAGGATCTTCCATGCCGATTGTTTCTTTTATATTTAATGAAGAAATCGGGAATTTCGTATGACGTTCCATCGCTTGAATGACGATATCGCGTTTTTCAATAAGCTGCTGGTCATAGCTTAAATGCTGTAACTGACATCCTCCGCATTCAGCATAAACCGGACATGGGGCTGCAATGCGGTGCGGTGATTCTTTCCGGATGGTTTTTATTTTTGCTTCAGAAAAGTTCGGCTGTACTTTCGTTATTAAAGCTACTATTTCTTCACCTGGTAATGCTCCTGGGACGAAGACGACTTTCTTTTTGAAATAACCGACTCCCTCCCCGTTAATGCCAAGCCGTTTAATGGTAAGGGGAAGCGTTTGATCCACTTCTAGTTTTGTATCTTGAATGTTTGTCATTTCTTTTCACTCCGTTTTTCAATGCTTCTCCACAAATAGAGGGAAGCGTAGCTTAGATATGGAGCCCATTTCACACTATAGGTTTCCATTTCTTCTTGGGTTGGCTTTTGCGGTAAGCCATATAATTTTTTCAAGGCATTTTGAATGCCAATATCGGCTTTGGGAAACAGATTCGGTCGGCCGAGTCCAAAAAGCAGGAAGTTTTCAGCCGTCCATCTACCGATACCGCGTATTTTTATTAGTGTATCCATAGCATCTTGATCGGATAACTTGTCCATTATATCAAGATTGAGATGGCCCTGAATGATTTGCTCGGAAAGTCCGATGACGTATTCCGCTTTTCGGCCACTGAATTGAATGGCTCTTAATTGCTCGATTTGAAGTTGGGCGGTTGTTTCCGATGTCGGATAAAACCAGGTACCTTCTATCTGGTATCCGAATGTTTTAACGAATCGTTCCGTGAGCGTATGTGCAAAAGATAAATTCAATTGCTGATGTATGATGCATTTGACGAGGCAACTGTAGTAATCGAAGTCCAAGACTATGGCTGTACCGCGGTGCTCTTCGAAGATTTCCCTTAAATCTGATTCCCGGAAATGCCGGGAAACGCCTTCTAATGGCTGATGCCAATGAAAAACCTTTTTTAACCGTTCGATTGCTTTTGACTTGTAAACCTCTGAATGACCTTTGATGATGAAAGATGGTTCATCGATATTTCCTATTGCCTGAACCTGCAAAACGATTGGTTCTCTTTCTATATATAGCGGAACTTTTACCGTCCTGTTAGTAAAATCAACTACCTGAAGTGGGTCTAACGATAATCGTTCGAGAACAAGATCGAAATTATAGGGTCCTTGAACCTGTAATTTTTCTGTCCACACAAGCGATCCATCCTTTAGCAGTTTTCCACGTATTATAGCATGTTTCCAGGAATATTACTTGAAATTGAAGAGAATGGATAAAAGCGGGACCTGAATTATCATTACAGGACCCGCTTTTTATTTTAATAAAGCATTCGGTTTGGCAATTGTTTCTCAATCATTAAATCATCAAGGCTACTGAATTTGTACCCCTGTTTTTCAAGATCCGTCAAAATCGAGTCGAGTGCTTCCGCATTATCTTTTGATACGGTATGCAGTAATAATATCGCCCCGGGATGAATCTGCTTAAGCACTTCATCGTGAGCGAACGCGGCACCCTTTTGTTGGTCAACAATCCAGTCCTTATATGCAAGCGACCAGAAAATGTGGTAATATCCTTCTTTTTGTGCGACTTTCATTGTTCTCTCATTGAATATACCACGCGGCGGCCTAAGGTAGTTCATCCCCTGTTGACCGGTTAATTTTTCCGTCGCTTTTTTAACCCTCTCCAGTTCAGTGCGAATTACAGCATCCGTCACACTGGTCATATCAGGATGGTTCCAAGAATGATTCCCGACGATATGTCCTTCATTCGCCATACGGACAACAAGCTCAGGTGCCGTTTTTAAATAATGACCCGTGACGAAAAAAGCCCCAGGAGCCTTATGTTTCTTCAGAACATCCAGAATCTGCGCAGTGTACCCATTTTCATAACCGTTATCAAACGTTAAGTATATATCTTTTTTCTTTGTATCCCCTTTATAAATCGCCTCATATTTAGGCAGCATCTCATTGAAGTTTTTACCAGCATCGGCAGGTGTCCCATTTTTCCCTTTATTGAAGCCCCAGTTATAGGATTCTGCAAAAGCGGGACTTGCCAAAGAGCATATCAAGCATATAAAAGCGGATAAAATCACGATTTTTTTCATTTGAATATCCCCCATGTTCTTTTTTCTTAGTGTTTGGAACATAGAGATTTATATGCATGATATTGCGAAGGTCGAATCTCGCTCCGTGGGGCGAATTATCCGGTTGGACGATTTCTGCTGCTCTAGGCTGAATTATAACCTTAATCCCACACAAAAAAAGGCCTTTCCTCCGAAAAGGATTGGCCCCTCTGTTTGTTTATCCTTTAAATAGCGCCTGTGCGGCCTTCCAAATAATGGTGATGGCAAAAATGAGAACGATTACAATTCCGATTACGTCTAGGAATGTTTCAAGACCGGAGAAAATAGTGTTTGCCACAGGAAGTTGGATGAAAGCAAAACCGGATAACATGGCGATAAAGAATAAGAAGTAGCTATTCTGCATGAAAATCCCCCCTTTCTCTTCTAATATATGTGCGGCCGTTCCAAAAGATTGTACTTTTATGAGGTAATTATCGCCTTTTTTTTCATATACATTTAACAAGGGGGGAATGAAATGCTGGAATGGGTTATCACGTTAGGCTTTGTTGGTTGTCTTGGTTTAGGTGGTGGAGTGTTTATTCATTTTGTGAAAAGTGGATTGAATTTAGAGGATTCATCGAGGATTGATCCACTTCCGGAAATGGACGAGTAAGATATGCAAAAGACGCTCAACCGATTGGTGAGCGTCTTTTACCATACATTATTTAAATACTGGTTCTTTGAATTGTGCCAATTTTTCCAATGAAGATTGCTGAACATCTTTATGGAGGCTGTTTCCATGTGAATCCATGGTAACAACTGCTGTAAATCCTTCAACGTTCAAATGCCACATTGCTTCTGGAATACCAAATTCAGTAAAGTTAACACCTTCGACGGATTTGATGCAGTCTGCATAATATTGAGCAGCCCCGCCGATTGCGTTTAGATAAACGCCGCCGTGTTCACTTAGTGCTTCTAATGTTTTCGGTCCCATTCCGCCTTTACCGATGACTGCACGGATGCCGAATCGTTTCATGATATCGCCTTGGTATGGTTCTTCACGAATACTTGTTGTTGGTCCCGCAGCCTTCACATGCCATTTACCTTCTTCGTCCTTCAGCATAACTGGTCCACAGTGATAAATGACTTGTCCGTCTAGGTCGATTGGTGCAGGATTTTCAGATAAGTGCTTATGGATAGCGTCACGGCCCGTATATATTCTGCCGTTAATATGAACTACGTCACCAACTTTTAATTCACGGATTTGTTCTTCCGTGATTGGTGCTTGCAGGGTGATTTCACGGGAAGCTTCAACGTCAGATTCTACAGCGGCTGCCACTTCTTCCTTCGCTGCTTTTTCTTCTTCTAGAGCAAAGTCGATTTTCTCGCCTTCTTGGTATAACCACTCATTGATTTCTCCTGTTTCGGGATTCACTTTCACACCTAAACGGCGGAAAGCCCAGCAGTTGTACGCAACGGAGACGAAAAAGCTTGCCGGAATACGGTGCATGACACCGATTTTACATCCAAGCAGTGTGGTTTCGCCGCCAAATCCCATCGTGCCGATTCCCAATTCATTAGCTGTCTTCATGATGTAATCTTCAAGATTACGAAGATCTTCATTCGGATTCACATCTTCATTACTGCGGAAAAGTTGAGCCTTAGCCAGATCATATCCGGATGAACGGTCCCCTCCAATACCAACGCCGATAAAGCCGGCACTGCATCCTTGCCCTTGTGCTTGGTAGACAGAGTGTAGGACACATTTACGGATTCCGTCCAAATCACGGCCCGCTTTCCCCAATCCTTCAAGCTCCATAGGCAGACTGTATTGAATGTTTTTATTTTCACAGCCGCCTCCTTTTAAGATGAGACGAACATCAATGTAGTCTTTTTCCCATTGATCGAATTTCATGACAGGAAGACCTTCCCCAAGATTATCCCCGCTATTTTCACCCGATAAAGAATCAACTGCGTTTGGACGAAGTTTTCCGCCCTTTGTCGCTAAAATGATTGCATTACGGATTGCGTCTTTTATTTCAAGTTGGTTCACGCCAACTGGAGTTTTAATTTTGAAAGTCGGCAGACCAGTATCCTGACAAATCGGTGATACATTGTCGTCAGCCATTGTAATATTATTCGTGATGGTGGCCAAGCTCAACGCTGAACGAGTGCCTGCATTTTCACGTTGTTTTGCGCTTTTTACCGCACGACGAACATCCTTTGGAAGATTCGTTGAAGTTTCAACGATAAGACTGTACATACTTTCTTGGAATTTTTGAATATCCAAATTTCTCTTCCCCCTCTTATTTCCCCTAGATTTAATCATTTCCCTGCTTCTCTATAAAGAGCGAATGATACAACACCCGTTTTATTATACATCTAACATAATCTTTCGAAAACAAGTAATTATTTTTCTTAATGAAAAGCAATTTGAAGAGGAATGTTCAAGCCGCAAAGAATAAGCCCATGAGTAAAATGTCATCACCAATCTTTACCTATTTATGATGAACGCAATCAATCATTATATATAAAAAAGGGATGACGCAGGTTGCTCGTCATCCCTTCATGAATATTAACATTGAAAAAATCATACTATCGAAACAGATATTATTCTTCGCGGGTTTTGAATTGTTCAACTTTGCCTTCCAAATCATCTATCATGCCGATTAAGCGGTCTATATCTTCCAATTCAGTATTTTCCGGTTCGATATGATCAAGAACCTCCATGAACATCGTGAGGCGTTCTTTTAAGTATGTTAATTGTTCGTTTTTACCTGTAATGGATTTTCCCATGAGGCACTCTCCTTCCGTTCTTCTTTCATCGTAACGAAATCTGCTTGAAAGTGCAATGGCAAGCTAAAATGCAGCTCTCCGCCATTTGACAATTTTTGTCCCCATTGTTCATAATGGGTTAGTGCATTATTACGTAAGGAGTTTTAAACATGTCAATAATCAAGCAAGATCTTTTAACACCAATTACACCCAAGTATGATCCTTGGGAAGCATATATGGACGTTGAACAATATGGAAAACTCTGCTTGACCAATGTGGAGTTCACTACCACCACCCTTTGCAATATGCGTTGCGAACATTGTGCTGTCGGCTACACACTTCAGCCTAAGGATCCGGATGCTCTGCCTTTGGAATTACTGATTCGGCGCCTTGATGAGATTCCTTTGCTTCGCTCGCTCAGCATCACTGGCGGGGAACCGATGCTATCTAGGAAACAAGTGAAGAATTATGTTTTACCTTTATTGAAATATGCCCGTAGCCGTGGGGTCCGCACACAAATCAATTCCAATTTGACCCTTGACTTGGAACGGTACGAGGAAATCATTCCTTATTTGGATGTCCTGCACATTTCCCATAACTGGGGAACGATCGATGAATTCATTGATATAGGCTTCGCCATGATGGACCGAAAACCATCACGGGAACAGCGAAAGAAGTTATTCGATAAAATGATTGAAAATTCCCGTGCCCTGACAAAAGCTGGTGTGCTGGTTTCTGCAGAAACGATGCTTAATAAACGCACATTGCCTCATCTTGAGCATATTCACAGACAAATTGTCGATGAAATGGGATGTCAAAGACATGAAATTCATCCGATGTATCCAAGCGATTTCGCTTCGGCACTTGAAACGTTATCATTGGAAAATATGCGTGAAGCGATCCATCATTTGCTTGATATCCGTGATGAAAATGTATGGATGCTTTTTGGCACCCTGCCATTCTATCCTTGCAATAACGCTAAAGAGGATATAGAGCTGCTTCAACGCCTGTATGGTTCACCTAAAGTGACGGTTCGAAATGACCCTGATGGACGTTCAAGGTTGAACGTCAATATTTTCACTGGGGAAGTGATCGTGACCGATTTCGGGGACGCACCTACATTGGGAAATATCATTGATTCGCCATTGACCGAATCGTACGACACATGGATGAATTCGAAACTGGCCAATGATTTGAACTGCCACTGCCCGGCAGTCAAATGTCTAGGCCCGAATGTTCTCGTCAAAAATGCATACTACCCGATGGAAGACTTCAGGATCAGGAAGTCTTCCATATAAAGAAAAAACTCGCCAATCCGGCGAGTTTTTCTTTTTACCTAGGTTGCTGAGAGACAGTAAAGCTGAAGGAAACATGGTCCTGAACCGGTATCCATGCACCGATGCCTTGAGAAGTGATGTTCTTGATCGTTATGGTTCGCTTATTTCCTTTTAGGTTCAAATATACTTCCCCATATGTGACCTTTCCTTTTTCATTGACTGCAGAAGCATAACTGGATAAGTAACCAATCCTATTTGAAGCCACATTGTATACCTCATCTTTTTTCGTACCAGCTCCGATGATCGTTTCGAAAGCCAATGGCAAATTGGTCTTTTCTGTGGCTTTTAACAGCATCATCTTTTGAACATCCTCAGCCTTAGGGATTTTCGCGGTAAGACCGCCGCTCACTGCCTTCTGACTCTCCTGGATGTAACGGATCCTGTATGGAACTTCACCGCCGCGATTATCATAGTAATTCATATTGATCTTTTGGTATTCCCAGTTTGGGGCCGTTTCCGAAGACTCATAATTCAATGCCCAATGACCAAGGTATATGGTCGCCCTGTAACCAAAAGCAAGCGGAGCCTTTGCAATTGCTGATTCATTCAACATATGAATGAGTTCTGGATTTTCAATCTTTATATCCGACGAATCGATCAATTGTTTGGCAAACTTACTCGGCTGCAGCATTGGAAGATCCTGAGTCGAGTTCGGATACGTATTCTCCTTTGCAATATTCAATACGGAAGGCGGGATATTCACCTTTTTCGGAGTTGCTTTATCTCCTGGTTTATTGGCTGCAAAACTTACATTCGCCTGAATGAAGGCAATTAGGGCAATCATCGTAATAAGAATAATTCTTTTCATGCTGTCGCTCTCCTTTTGAGGGGTTCAATCATTTTGTTTATAGATTTTGTTTTTAGCCAACATTCTATACATTTCATTCTGCTGTCGAATTTGTAATATATTTTTAAAGTTCAGAATATTTACTTTTTAATCGGAATCGGTTATACTTAATTTACATTATAAAAAGGAGGCGAAATCGTTCATACCTATTACACTTTCAGGAGGTATGCTTATCGAACAATCCATGACACCCTTTTAAAGGATGACAGAAAACGAACTCGCCCATACTTAAATCTGATGTAAAAGGATGGTGTAACACTCTAGAATATTTTCTCAACTTTTACAAAAGCATGATGAAAAATTTTGGAAAAACTTATGAATGGTAATTTACTAATATAGAAATGACTCTGCTAAATCTAACCTGAGCAGAGTCATTTTTATTTATATAAAAGAAGACCTTCCGCATCGGAAGGCCTGCATTATTATAATAAGTAAAATCCAATCCCCATGATGAAGTAGGCAGCCAATAGGGTAAGGCCTTCAAACCAGTTCGTTTCCCCGTCATTCGAAATCATGATCATCAGAAAGACTGCTGAAACCATTGAAATCAGTTCTGGCCATGTGAAAATAAGCGGCATATGAGTTGGATACATTAACGAAATCAATACTAGTACAGGAGCTACGAACATCGCTACTTGAAGTGTGGAACCAACGGCAATCTCCACAGCAACATCCATTTTATTTTTATAGGCCATCATGACGGCGGACGCATGCTCTGCCGCGTTACCCACGATCGCAACGATAATGACACCGATGAATAACTCTGTCCATCCGAAGGTTTCCCCCACTTCGCTGAAGGTATGTACAAGCTTCTCCGATACGAACGCAACAGCCAATGTAGCGGCAGCAAGTATTATAATTGCCTTTTTCTTACTCCATTCCGGTTCTTCCTCTTCATGTTCCTTCGTTTTCTGGTTATGCTGATATACCCCGCGGTGAGTAACCAATTTAAAGAATAATGCAGCAAGATATAATAAGATCAAAATGATGGAAATTCCGACACTTAACGACATCGTACTTGACTCACTCATGTTTTGTGTGAATACTTCCGGTATGACGAAGGCTACAATAACTGCAAATATTAACAGCCCGGCATTATGCCTGGCATCAAAAACATTAAATTTCTGCCGTTTGTATTTGGTCCCTCCGATGAAGAACGAAAGGCCAGCCACCAACAATAAGTTTCCTAAAACGGAACCAGTCAAAGACGCCAATACAACACCAACCAGCCCCGCCTTTAACGAAAAGACCGATATGATCAATTCAACTGCATTACCAAAGGTTGCATTCAATAGACCGCCAATCCTTGGTCCCATAACAATCGCTAAGCTTTCAGTCGCCCTGCCCATGAAGCCTGCAAGCGCGACGATTGTTAAGCAATATACTATGAACATGATTACGCTCGGCCAATGCAATAAAGACCCAAGGACAGATAATGGGACGCCTAATAGTACAAGCCCCAAAAATAATTTATTCACGATACTTCTCCTCACAATCCTATAGTTCTTTTCATATAACAAAAACTATCATACATAAACTTCGGGCAAAGACAAAGGAAAATTTTTCACCGCTCCTCTTCTTGTCAATATTTACCCAAATCCCTATTGCTTAATCCTCTTTCTAAGATGTAACATCAAAATTGTACACATTTCTTAGGAGACATGATTTTATGAATAATAAACTGCTTTTAAGTGTTTTAATCTTTATTGTCGGCATATCAGGCTTTTCTCAAGGAATGCTTCTGCCGATCATTGCCATCATTTTTGAAAATGACGGAATTAGTTCATCCTTAAACGGGTTTCATGCCGCCTCCCTTTATATTGGGATTCTGTTGATTTCTCCTTTTATGGAAGCGCCACTCCGTAAATATGGGTATAAGCCATTGATATTATTTGGCGGGATAACGGTCATTCTCTCTCTTGCCTTATTTCCTGTTTGGAAATCATTCTGGTTTTGGTTCGTACTACGTTTCTTCATTGGAATCGGCGATCATACACTCCACTTTGCTACCCAGACATGGATCACTGCCATTTCACCAATAGCGAAGCGCGGTAGAAATCTCGCTATTTACGGACTTTTCTTCAGTCTTGGCTTCATGGTTGGCCCGCTAATGACGAAGCTTCTCGAGATTAATCAGTCTTTGCCTTTCATCTTTACATCCATACTCAGCCTTCTTACTTGGTTAACTGTTTTCCTTATTAGAAATGAGCTTCCTGAACAGGATGAATCTGAAAACACATCATTTCTGGGCACACTTAAAAGGTTTACGAAGGTGAGCCGCATAGCTTGGGTCGCTTTTTTACTTCCTTTCACTTTTGGCGTGCTCGAAGCATCATTGAATAGTAACTTTCCAGTTTTCGCCCTGCGCTCCGGAATCGATTTAACTGCGGTATCCATTATAATTCCGGCATTTTCAGGCGGAACCCTGCTTACACAGATTCCCCTGGGAATGATCAGTGATCGCTTTGGCCGGCGAAAAACCTTGCTGACTATCCTCTTTTCGGGATTTACCATATTTTCTCTAGCAGGGATTTATTCTTATTCAGTGCCTGGACTATTCATCTGCTTCATGCTTGGAGGTATGATGGTTGGTTCGACTTTCTCTCTGGGAATCAGTTATATGGCAGATCTGTTACCTCGAAACCTTTTACCAGCAGGAAATTTATTATGCAGTATTTTCTATAGTCTGGGCAGCATCGGCGGTCCATTCTTTGGCGGCCTTGTAATAGATCATGTACACAGTGGGAATTTTTTTCATATGATAAGTATCATGCTTTTCCTTGTCTTTATTTCATTGGCCTTTTTTAAGGAGAAACTGCCTGCATCTGTTATGTAATATAGTTTATTATCTGGACAATTCCATTTATTATTCAATTTGCATGGTATTTACAATAACCCTTGTATATTGAAATAACTGGCATTTTATATTTTTTCTAGATTAGAATCATTCTTCTTTATTTTTGAATAGGATATGTGGTAATATAATATTAACAAAAGGGACATCACGTTAATAAATCTTTGTAATCATTGCTGTCATCGCAATTACGATGGCAGCTTTCATATTTTATCCAGAGAAATGACGTTGATTATCTTTCTCAATTAGATATAATACAAATGATAATCCATATCATTTACACAAAAATAGAAAAGAATTTGGGAGGGAATCTTATGACTACAGATACTAAACATTTAACCCAACCGGCTACATGCAAAACCTCTTGGTTGGAAAAGGCAAAACCTCATTTAGAACTTATTGCTGCATTATTCAGCGGTTTATTAATAGTTTTGGGCTGGGCTCTTTCAAAGAACGGAATGGAGTCCACTTCCATAGTCATATACTTAGCCTCTTTCCTGATTGGCGGATACGCCAAGGCAAAGGAAGGCATAGAAGATACGATTGCCGACCGGGAATTGAATGTTGAGATGCTGATGATTTTTGCCGCCATCGGTTCTGCGATTATCGGATACTGGACGGAAGGTGCCATATTGATTTTCATCTTCGCTTTAAGCGGTGCGCTTGAGACATACACGATGAATAAAAGCCATAAAGAGATTTCGGCGCTTATGGACTTACAGCCAGAAGAAGCGCTGCGCATCACTAAAGGATATGAAGAGACCGTATCCGTTTCCCATTTGCTTGTCGGGGATTTGATTTTAGTGAAACCAGGTGAGAGAGTTCCTTCTGATGGAAAAATCACGGACGGCCGTACCAATCTAGATGAAGCGGCCATCACTGGTGAATCCATACCAGTCAGCAAATCCTTGGATGATGAAGTTTTTGCGGGAACGGTTAATCTCCGTGGGACGATTACCGTGGAAATTACCAAACCAGCAAGTGAAACATTATTTCAAAAAATAATCACTCTCGTTCAATCCGCACAAAGCGAAAAGTCCCCTTCCCAGCTGTTCATTGAACGGTTTGAAGGGACTTATGTAAAAGTCGTATTGACAGTTGTCGGCTTGATGATGTTCGTACCACATTTCATATTGGGCTGGAGCTGGACCGAAACATTCTACAGAGCGATGATCCTGCTCGTTGTCGCTTCTCCTTGTGCCCTTGTGGCATCAATAATGCCAGCTACACTTTCTGCCATTTCAAATGGCGCCCGCCATGGCATTTTATTTAAAGGCGGCATCCATCTTGAGAATCTAGGAAATCTACAGGCTATTGCCCTAGATAAAACCGGAACACTGACAAAAGGTAAACCAGAGGTAACGGATGTTATTATCCGCGAAGATTTAAGCGAAGAAGATTTCTTATTTCATGTTGCTTCTGTTGAAAATTATTCAAACCACCCTTTGGCAACATCAATCGTACGTTATGCTAAAACGAAGTTGCAAAAGGACATCATTAAACCGGATAACATGGAAGATATCTCAGGTAATGGGGTTCAAGCTTATTTCAAAGGCATGCTTTGGCAAGTCGGAAAAGCTGGTTTCGTCGGCCGGAGCGAAGCCGAACGATTCAAAAACGGCATTGCGCTGACATTTGCTGAACAAGGCAAGACAATTGTTTATGCTAAAGATGATCTTGGGATTGCCGGTATAATCACTTTGAAAGATGTCGTGCGTGAAGAAGCGATCGTTGCCATCGAAGCTTTGAAAAATGAGGGGATCCATACCGTCATGCTGACAGGTGATGGTGAAAAAACCGCTAAAGCGATTGCGTCGGAGACCCATATTGATGCATATATTGCCGAGTGCCTACCTGAAACCAAAGTGAATGAAGTGAAAAAGCTGAAAGAAAATTTTGGTACAGTAGCAATGGTTGGGGATGGCATCAATGATGCACCTGCACTGGCAACAGCTTCCGTTGGAATTGCAATGGGTGAAGGCACGGATGTTGCCTTGGAGACAGCTGATGTTGTTCTGATGAAGAATGACCTCCCGCGTATCGCGGAAGCCGTCAAATTATCCAAGAAGATGAATCGAATCATCAAACAAAACGTCATTTTCTCGATCTCGGTCATCATGATTCTGATAGCATCCAATTTCCTTCAATTCCTGGACCTTCCATATGGTGTCATTGGCCATGAAGGAAGCACAATCCTTGTTATATTGAATAGCTTAAGACTTTTGAGAAACTAAAATGAAAAAGAAGGAGCCTAAAGGCTCCCTCAGACTGTAGACAAACTCTAGGAAAATCGAGTTTGTCTATTTTTTATGAGTTGTACAATTTGGCCGTTGATTTCCACTCCAGGCACTCGCTTTCCGCGGGCGGTCGGGGAGCCTCCTCGGCTTGCCTGCGGGGTCTCCCCTAGACGCGCTTTTCCCGCAGGAGTCTCGTACCTTCCGTTCCAATCAACTTTGTCTTATCTTTTAGATAAACACTTTTGCCCTGAGTCGCTTTTGTTTTAAAATAGAAGTATTAAAACTTGAGGTGATGAGGCTGCCATTGACTTCACTTTCATTTATGACTTGGTGAAAGATATGTATTCAGAGGTAGGACGCCCAAGTGTTGATCCAGTTATTTTAGTTAAACTGACATTCGTTCCATGCGTAAAACGATTGAAGAAGTTGAAACSAATATGGCTTACCGTTGGTTCTTAGGCTATGGTTCCATGATAAAGTACCTCATTTCTCTACGTTYGGGAAAAATTATGAGCGACGCTTTAAAGATACAGACCTGTTYGAACAGATTTTCTATCGCATTTTAATGACAGCTGCTAATAAAAAGKTAATAAGTGCTGAACACGTTTTCGTGGATTCCACACATGTGAAAGCCAGTGCGAATAAACGGAAATTTGAAAAGAAAATCGTTCGTAAAGAAACACGAGCGTATCAAGGGCGTCTTCAAGAAGAAATCAATCAAGATCGTGAAAACCATGGAAAGAAGCCTTTTCCATCAGATAAATTTGATAAAGAAGAGACCAAAGAGATTAAAGAAAGTACAAC
>NZ_JBFUHM010000059.1:0-27764 GCF_056402395.1 Peribacillus sp. P4_B1 | reverse complement strand
CATTTATGGAGATAATGGGCCAATTGGTTTGCTTTTTCATTCAGCTCCCGATACGTCAACTGCTGATTTTCATCCACTACCGCCACCGTGTCAGGTGTACGATCCACTTGATCTTCAAACAGTTTGTGGATCACACTCTCACGTGGATATGCCGCTGCATTATCATTCCATTCTTCCAGTAGTTGTTTCTTTTCTATTTCCGTAACATACACCAGCTCCGACAGAGTTTGATCAACGTTCTCGATCATTTGCTTTAACACCTGGCTTAAATGACCCAGCATCCGTTCAATGGTTAGGCCATTAAACTTGCTGCGATCATACTTCAACTTTAACAACAACTGGCTTTCTGGAACAACTGTCAATCCCAATGGATAATGAGTTTGCTCTACTCCTTCCAACTCACCAATTTCTAGATTTCCTGAAGACTCCTCTTTCACTGGGTAGTTTTCAAACACATACAAGCTATGGAACAGCGGGGTTCCTCTAGGAACTTCACTCCATCCTTGAATCTCTGTCAAGGAAGCATATTCATATTGTCTTCTTTCTATCTCTTCCTCTTGTATCTTCTGCAACCAATCCATTACTTTTATATCATCTAGCAACTTAATTCGCGTCGGTGATGTGGTAATAAAGGGACCTACAATGTTTTCAACATCAATAATCTCCGTAGGGCGTCCCGAGCTAGTTACACCATAGACAATGTCATCTTCTCCACTATACCGGCTCATGAGATACGCCCACGCACCTTGAATTACCGTATTCAAAGTGAGCCTCTTGCGCTTCGCCCAGTTTTGTAGCGCTTGGGTTTGCTCTTCTGATAAATAAGTTACCTTCTCCGTGTAACCTTTTTCTTGCTCCTTACTTTCTAAGCCAAGCAGGGTTGGCGCTGTAAAGCCTTTGAGTTTCTCCCTCCAGAATTGTTCGGCTTGTTCCTGATCCTGCTCTTTCAGCCATTGAATATATTTCTTGTATGGCGGTGACTTGGGTAAATCCACAGCCTCTCCTTTTATCCTCTTCTGATACACTGTAAGCAATTCGTTAAAGACCAGTGGCAAGCTCCATCCATCCAACAAAATATGGTGATGCGTCCAAACAACCCGATATTCTTCCTCCGCTTCTTGAATGACAGTCACCCGCATCAATGGCGCTTCATCAAAAAGAAAGGCCTGGTTTCGATCCGTCGCCAAAAAGGCTTTTCGTTTCTCCTCTTTTTCTTCAGCAGACAGCGCACGCCAATCCACTTCATTCAGCTTAAATGGGATATGTGCATACACCACTTGTAAAGGATTTTCAATCTCATCCCACACAAATGCCGAACGAAAGATCTCATGCCGCTGGATCGTCGATTTCCACGCCTGCTCGAAAGTAAGGATATCCAATTTCCCTTTAAACAGGAAACTTAATTGCACCATATACGGCGCCGAATGTTCATCCCCTTGATCATGCAGCGTATGAAAGATCATGCCTTCCTGCAAAGGTGATAGCGGATACAGGTCGATAATCGGATAATTCTTTCCACGATTCATCTTACATAGTACTTTGTTCAAATCTGCTGGGGTGAGATTTGCAATCGCAAAATCCGAAACGGTCAGCGTAGATTCTCCACCCGAAGAATGAATCAATCCACTCAGTTGATGGAGCATATTCTCTGCAACACTTTGAATGGTCGACTCCGCAAACTGTCCAACATTGTACACCCAAGTGAAATGAAGTTTTCCATCGGTTACAATCCCGATTACATCGATCAAATGTGATCGCTTGGAACCAGGAGCATGATCTAAGCGCGTAAACCCGGTCTCCGGAGCAAACATGGCATCGTCAGAGAACATTTGGTCAAATTGTCCAAGATAGTTAAAACTAATGGACGGAGTGATTTGAGACTGGAATAGCTCACGCATCGCTGGATTCAAGTACCGCAAAATCCCATAGTCAACGCCCTTATTAGGAATTTGGCGCACTTGTTCTTTGACTGCTTTTAATGCTGCGGTGGGCGTGTTTGCACCTGTAATATTCAAGTGAACAGGATAGATACTTGTAAACCATCCCACGGTTCTCGATAGGTCAACGTCTTCGATGATCTCTTCCCGGCCATGACCCTCCAAATCCACGGTCAGCGTCGTATGACCTGTCCATGCTGCCGTAGCCTGTACCAATGCTGTCAATAGCACTTCATTGATTTGGACACGATGAGTGCTTGAAATCTCTTGCAATAACGCACGGGTCTCTTTCTCATCCAGCACCACGGTAATCTCCTCGGTTCCTGTGTTTGCTGGAACTTCGAGGGTGGTATCCACTGGTAGCATAGCCACCTCTTGTTCGGATTGCTGCTCCCAGTAATCACGCACTCCTTGCACAATCCCAGCTTCAGCATAATGATGCAATTTCTCCGACCACGCTTTAAAGGATGTACTCTTTGTAGGTAATTGGATCATCTGAGCATGGCTCGCTTGATTATACGCCGTTTGCAGATCCTCCAGTAAAACCCGCCAAGAAACACCATCCACTGCTAAGTGATGAATCACCCAGAATAATCGGCCGGCTCTCTTCTCGCCTTCATCAAAATACACCATTCTCATTAGCGGTCCTGCGTGTAAGTGCAAGCTTGCTTGTGCAGTGTCAATCTCTGCTTGAATTACTTGATGCCATTCTGCTTGTGGCACATCTTCTAATGAAATCACGGTCAGCGTCGATTGTTCTTCAATCCCTTCGTTCCGCTGTTTCCAAGCTCCATCCGGAAAACGTTCATATCTTAAACGCAAGGCATCGTGATGGATTAGAAGGGTACGGACAGCTTTCTCCAGTAATACTATATCCAGTCGCTCTTTTGTTCTAAAAAACATGGATTGATTCCAATGATGTGGGTTAGGATGATCTTGTGCAAAAAACCATTGCTGGATTGGTGTAAGGATCAGTTCTCCAGTTACGACTCCTTGTTCCGCTTGTACACCCTGCTCTTCTTTGACTACTTGCGCCAACTCGGAAATCGTTTGGTGTTCAAACATTTGCTTTGGTGTCAATTGCAAACCTGCTTGCTTTGCACGAGAGACAATCTGAATGCTGAGAATCGAGTCTCCACCGATTTCAAAAAAGTTTTCATGAATGCCAATCGGTTTTGTGCCTAACACACGTTCCCATATCATGGTAAGTATTTGTTCACTCTCATTTCTTGGAACCACGTAGCCTCCTTTTGTCCCTTGATGATCTGGCACAGGCAAAGTTTTCCGATCAATCTTTCCATTTAAGGTCAATGGTAATTCTTCCATCCCGACAAAGTAGGCGGGAACCATATGGCTTGGCAGTTGTGCTTTGAGATACTCGCGCCATTCTTCTTTACGCCCTTCACCCACTACATAGGCTACCAATCTCTTATCTCCTGGCTGATCTTCTCTCACCATCACAACGGCCTCTTTTACCGAGAAATGCTCCTGTAAGGTTGCCTCAATTTCCCCAAGCTCAATCCGGAATCCTCTAATTTTCACTTGGTTATCCAATCTTCCTAGATAATCCAAGTTACCATCAGGAAGGTGCCTCACGAGATCCCCTGTTCGATATAGCCTCTCTCCTTCTTTGAAAATAAAACGTTCGGACGTTAACTCTGGACGATTCAAGTATCCTCTCGCTAGGCCTGCTCCACCGATATAAAGTTCACCCGTTACACCAACTGGAACAGGTAACCAATTCCCATCCAATACATAGGCTTGAACGTTCGGCAACGGACGCCCAATGGTTACTCGCTTACCATCTTTTTTGATACGATAGCATGTCGCATCGACAGTACATTCCGTAGGACCATACACGTTATAAAAATGGATCTTGTCAGCCTCAGCTAATTGTTCCCACAGTGACGGTACAATTGCTTCGCCACCGACCAGTACCTTGCTTGGAACATGAACACCATCGTTTGTTTCTAACAACCCGACATCTATGAGTAATTGGAGTAATGAAGGGGTCATATCGAACATTTCCAACTTATTCTCCCGAATATATGATACAAACTGTTGGGGATCACTGCGAACTTCGTYCGGAATAATATACAAACTTGAACCATACAAAAGCATTTGTAATTGCTGAATGGATACATCAAAGGCGATCGAAGCATTTAAACCGACACGCATGTTAACAGGTGTCTCATGCGAAAAAACTTCTTTCTGTAGACCATATGATAGATTTAGTACCGAATGATGTTGCACCAAAACGCCCTTTGGATTCCCGGTCGAACCCGATGTATAGATCACATATGCCAAGTTTTCTCCTGCCACTTCACATATTGGTGAAAGGGTACTTTCTCGCGAGATCATCGCTTGATCCCGATCCAAACAAACTGCTTCGGCTTCTTCGGGTATCCACTCTTCTAATGCTTCGTTCGTGACCAATACTTGTATCCCTGTGTCCTGCAGAATATATCGCAGGCGACTTTCTGGGTACGATGGATCCAACGGAACATAGGCTGCCCCAGCTTTCCAGATTCCCATTAGACCGACAATCATCTCAACTGAACGTTGGAAACAAAGCCCGACCAATGATTCGGTCCCAACCCCACATTTWTGGAGATAATGGGCCAATTGGTTTGCTTTTTCATTCAGCTCCCGATACGTCAACTGCTGATTTTCATCCACTACCGCCACCGTGTCAGGTGTAAGATCCACTTGATCTTCAAAAAGCCTGTGGATCACACTCTCACGTGGATACGCTTCAGCATTATTATTCCACTCTTCCAGCTGCTGCTGCTCCATTTCCGAAAGCATCGTCAACTTCGTCAATGATTTATCAGGATGTTCCACGATTTCATTCAACCAGTTTTCAAAATGCCCAGCCATACGTCTGATAGTTACAACGTCAAATAAATCAGTATTAAAGACGAAAGAAAGGACCAAACCCTCTTCCTTCTCTAGGGCGCTTAAACTCAAATCAAACTTGGCGTTCGAATCTTGAATTTCCATCGCTTCTAAACTTCTTCCATGAAGCTCTGGTAGCTCATGTTTCGTGTTTTGCAACGTAAACATGGTTTGGAAGATCGGAGAATGACTTATACTTCGCTCGGATTGTATGACTTCTACAATCTTTTCAAACGGAACATCTTGGTACTCATACGCCTTCAATGCTTTTGTCCGTACCTGAGACAGCAACTCTTGGAATGTTGGTGCGCCACTCAGATCAGCCCGATAAACCAACGTGTTGACGAAGAAACCAATCAATCCTTCAATCTCGCGATAATTCCGATTTGCAATCGGGCTTCCGACAAGAATATCCGATTGTCCTGTATAACGAGAGAGAAAGCTTTGATACGATGCAAGTAAGGTCATGAAGAGCGTCGATCCTTCTTGACGACTAAGCTCATTCAATTTGTCGCGTAACGCGCGTGACAGCAACACAGTGTGTATCGATCCGCTATGGGTTTGCACCGCAGGACGAGGACGATCCATCGGCAACATTAAGACTGGTAACTCGCCAGACAGCTCTTCCTTCCAATATGCAAGCTGCCGATCAAGTACTTCTTCTTTTAACCATTCCCTTTGCCATTGGGCAAAGTCGGCATATTGAATCGGTAATGGTGCGAGTTCTGCTGGTTTGCCGCCAACCGCATCTTCATAGAATGCCATCCATTCTTGGAGCAAGATTTCCATCGACCAGCCATCAGAGATAATATGATGCATCGTACAAAGAAGAATCCATTCTTCTTCAGCGATTTGCACGATTTGCCCACGAATCAACGGACCTTGCCCTAAGTCAAATGGTGCTTCGACTTCGTTTTTGATCCATTGTTCCATTTCTCTTTCTCGCTCTTCCGGAGAAAGCGTAGTTAGATCCATTTTAGGAAGGGACCGGAGAGCATACGGTTGAATCTGCTGCACAGGGTGACCATCCACTTCATGGAATACCGTTCGTAAAGATTCATGACGTTCTATCAGCCTATTCCATCCCGTCTCCAATGCTTCGGGTACCCAATTCCCTGTAAGACGGCAAACCATCGGCATATTATATAGTGCACTATTGGGCTGAAATTGGTCGATGAACCACAGGCGCTGTTGGGCATAAGAGAGCGGAATGGCTTCTCCCCGTTCCATCGGTATAAGCGGTGGAATCTCTCGTTTTTTGTCTCCTTTACACAATTGGTCCAGTCGCTTCGCCAACGCCTCCACTGTTGTATGCTCAAACAGTTCACGCACTAGCAGTTCGATTTGTAATGCTTCTTTTAACCTGGAGACAACTTGCGTAGCAAGTAGCGAGTGTCCACCTCGCTCGAAGAACGAATCCTGAACACCAATATTTTCTATTTCCAGTACTTGACTCCATACCGAAGCGATGAGCTCTTCCATCAGAGTTCTTGGGTATACGGTATTTTCAGTAGATGGTTCATCAGGCATTGGCAATGCTTTCAAATCGAGTTTTCCATTCGGTGTGAGTGGTAAAAATGCCATCTCGACAAAGTGTGCCGGAACCATGTAATTCGGTAAATGTGTTTGCAGATGCACCCGCCATTCATGAACACTTCCTTCACCAACTACATAAGCTACCAATCGCTTGTCTCCTGGATGATCCTCTCTCACCAGGACAACAGCTTCCTTTACAGACAAATGCGCCTGCAGCGTTGCTTCAACTTCTCCCAGTTCAATCCGGAAACCGCGAATTTTTACTTGGTCATCCATACGACCATGGAATTGGAGATCACCTCCAGGAAGATAACTTGCTTTGTCCCCGGTGTAATAGAGACGTTCCCCTGACTTGAACGGATGCAGAATGAATTTTTCCTCTGTGAGTTCCGGACGATTGGCATAGCCGCGAGCAAGGCTCTTTCCTCCGATATAGAGATCTCCAATCACACCCACCGGCACCGGCTGAAGGTGAGAATCTAACACGTATACTTCTGTATTCGCAATCGGCCGACCAATTGGCGGAGTACCTGTTGACATTCCTACAGGCACGTAACAATCAGTGGCAACGACGGTATTTTCCGATGGACCATACTGATTAATCACTGCAAAAGGGATTTGTTCAGATGGATACTGTGTTAACTGATCTCCTCCCGTAATGATAAAACGGAGATCCGTCTTCTCTGGCCAAGATAATTTCAAGAGTCTTTCGAGTATAGGTGTAGGCGCAAAGCTAGCCGTGATCCGTGAATCAATGAGCCAATCTCTTAGAGCCTCTGGATTGATCCGCAACTCTTCTGTTGATAGGTATAGTGCTGCACCAGCAGTGAGATAAGGCCATATCTCCTGGACAGCTGAGTCAAAGGCAATCCCCGCAATCTGAGTCGCACGATCCTGTGCTGTAATTTGGTATACCGCTTGATGCCAAGAAACCATATTCATCAATGACCGATATTCGACCATGACACCCTTTGGCTTTCCTGTGGAGCCAGAGGTGTAGACGATATAAGCTAAGTGCTCGGGTTTTACCCGCCGCTTCGGTGCGATCACGCTTTCATCTGTCATTTCTTCTAATCTCACCGTTTCGACCTGTTCTGAAAGGTTTTCTTGCGCTGCTGTCGTCACCACGATTTGGATCCCTGCATCTTCAATCATGTATTGTAACCGTGATTTCGGATACAACGGATCTAGGACGACATAGGCCCCGCCAGCTTTTAATATACCAAGTAAACTTGCCATGAGCTCAGCCGATCTCGGGAGGTAGACGCCCACAACTGATTCAGGAACAACCCCTTTTCTCTGCAAAACATGTGCCAACTGATTTGCCCGCGCATCCAGTTCACCATAGGTCCACTCTCTCATTTGATCAACCACTGCAATCGCACCGGGACGTCGTGCTACTTGGTCCTCAAATCCGTCGCAAATAAGACCCACTTGGGACATTTCCATTGCGGTGTCATTCCATGTCTCTACTAACAAATCACGTTCGAATTCCGATAGCATACCAAGACTATTCAACGGTTTTTGTGGATGAAGAGAAACTTCATTTAGCCATGTCTCAAAATGTCCTGCCATTCGTTCGATGGTTGTAACATCAAATAAATCCTTATTGTATTCAAAAGCGAACATTAATCCTTCTTCCGTCTCTGCTGCCATTACACTTAAATCAAATTTCGCGATCGGACTATGGCTTTCTATCATTTCGATCCTTCTACCAGACAAAACCGGAAGCTCTTGTTTCATATTTTGTAAGATGAACATCGTCTGGAAGATCGGGGAATGACTTGTACTCCGCTCGGGTTGCACAACTTCCACAACTTTTTCAAATGGAATATCTTGATATTCATATGCTTTTAGTGCCTTTTGACGCACCTGAGACAATATATCTTGGAAGGTCGGTGTACCACTCAGGTCAGCCCGATAGACCAGCGTATTCACGAAGAAGCCGATTAATCCTTCACTCTCTCTGTAATTACGATTCGCAATTGGGCTTCCGACGAGAATATCTTCTTGTCCTGTATAACGGGAGAGGAAGCTTTGATACGCAGCCAACAGGGTCATGAAGAGAGTCGATCCTTCATGACGACTGAGTTCGTTCAGGTTGTCGCGTAATGAACGTGACAGCAACACAGTGTGTGTCGATCCGCGATGGGTTTGTACCGCAGGCCGAGGGCGATCCATCGGCAGTTGTAGCAAGGGCAACTCACCAGACAATTCTTCCTGCCAATAGTGGAGTTGCTGTTCAAGCACTTCTTCCTTCAACCATCCCTTTTGCCACTGAGCAAAGTCCGCATATTGGATCGGTAAAGGTTCAAGTTCCGCTGCCTTCTCACCCATTGCTTCCTCATAGAACGCTATCCATTCGTTAAGTAGGACTCCCATCGACCATCCATCCGAAACGATATGATGCAGGGTGCAGAGGAGGACCCATTCCTCTTCTCCCACTCGCAAGAGGATCGTCCGAGTCAGCGGGCCTTCTTCTAGGTCAAATGGCACTTCTGTTTCTTGCTGCAACAAACGCTTAACTTCCGATTCTCGCTCTTCCGGAGAAAGCATAGTTAAATCCATTTGAGAAAGGGGCCGAAAAGCATGCGGTTGAATCTGCTGCACAGGATGACCATCCACTTCATGGAACACTGTCCGTAAAGATTCATGACGTTCTATCAGCTGATTCCATCCCGTCTCCAATGCTTCGGGTACCCAATTCCCTGTAAGACGGCAAACCATCGGCATATTATAAAGTGCACTATTGGGCGTGAATTGGTCGATGAACCACAGGCGCTGTTGGGCATAAGAGAGCGGAATCGCATCCCCCCGTTCCATCGGCATTAGCGGTGGAATCTCCCGTTTTTTGTTTCCTTTACGCAACTGATCCAGTCGCTTCGCCAGCGCCTCCACCGTTGAATACTCAAATAGTTCACGCAACGGTAGTTCGATTTGGAAGACTTCTTGTAAACGTGAGACAACTTGGGTAGCGAGTAGCGAGTGGCCACCAAGTTCAAAGAAGGAAGCCTGAACACCAATATTTCCTATGCCTAACACCTGACTCCATACAGACGCGATGAGCTCTTCCCCTGGTGTCCGAGGTAAGACAATATCGGCACTCACGGACTGTCCTTCCAATGCCAGTAAGGCTTTGCGATCGATTTTGCTATTCGGAGTGAGGGGCATCGCTTCCATTTCGACAAAGTATGCCGGGACCATGTAACTCGGTAATTGCGCCTTTAGGTGCTCGCGCCATTCTCCAGTGTTTCCTTCACCCACCACATATGCTACTAACCGCTTGTCTCCTGGACGATCTTCCCTTACCAGCACGACAGCCTCTTTCACAGATGGATGATCATGTAGGACCGCTTCAACCTCTCCCAGCTCAATCCGGAAGCCTCTGATTTTCACTTGATTATCTACTCTGCCGATATACTCCAAGTTGCGGTCATTCAGATACCTCACCAGGTCCCCGGTCCGATAGAGTCGTTCCCCTTCCTTAAATGGATGCGGAATAAAACGTTCAACAGTTAACTCTGGACGATTGAAGTAACCACGTGCCAAGCCTACACCACCAAGGTAAAGTTCCCCAGCCACACCAACCGGTACCACCTGTTGGTTTTGATCCAATACATACAATTCGGTATTATCAATCGGACGACCAATTGGAATGAGCATCAGTTCTTTTTCTAAATCACAATTATAGTAAGTAACATCTACAGTCGCTTCGGTAGGACCATACAAGTTGCATAACTTCGTTTGCTGAAAATCATAAAATACACCCTTAAACCGGCGAACCTGTTCGGAATTTAACGCTTCTCCACTAGTGAAAACCTGACACAAAGACGATACGTCCTTTTTTGCTCTGGATTGTTCCATATAATCCAAGAATGCAGATAACATCGACGGAACAAAGTGCATCGTGGTCACACGATATCGCTCAATGCACTCCTCAATCATTGCAGGATCCTTCTCTCCACCCGGCGGAAGTAAACAAACACGCGCTCCTACAAATGACCACCAAAATAATTCCCAGACAGAGACATCAAACGAAAACGGCGTTTTTTGAAGAATCGTATCCTGTTCAGATAATGGATAGTTTTTTTGCATCCACTGTAATCGGTTGATAACCGAGTGGTGTTCGATCATCACTCCCTTCGGATTCCCTGTCGAACCCGAAGTGTAAATGATATACGCCAAGTTTTTTGCTGTCACTCCACTCACTGGCGCCAAGCCACTCTCTTTAGAAATCGCTGCTTGATCCCGATCCAAACAAATCGCTTGGATCCCTTCGGGCAACCAACCTAGTAGCGCTTCCTTCGTTAAAAGCACTTGGATCTGTGAGTCCTTTAATATGTATCTCAGGCGATTTTCGGGATAACTCGGATCCAGCGGGACATAAGCCCCGCCGGCTTTGAGAATTCCTAAGAGACCAATCATCATATCGGGTGAACGCTCGAAACATATCCCGACCAATGATTCAGGACCTATATCCCGTTTTTGTAAATAATGGGCCATTTTGTTCGCTTTCTCGTTGAGTTCTTGATACGTCAGCTGTCCACCTTCATATACTACCGCCACCGCTTCAGGTGTACGCGCAACCTGCTGTTCAAACAGTTCGTGAATCATGCTCTCATGTGCATAAACTGCATCAGTGTCATTCCATTCTTCCAAGAGCTGCTTCTGCTCTGTGTCCGATAGCATCGTCAGGTTTGTATATGATTCATCTGGATGATGAACGATTTCGTTCAACCAGTTTTCAAAATGCCCCGCCATACGTGCAATGGTTCTACTGTCAAATAAATCTGTATTGTACTCAAAAGTGACATGTAGGTCTTCCTCCACCTCATACGCGGTTAGACTCAAATCAAATTTCGCGATCGAGATATTACTTTCTATCATTTCCAAACTTCTCCCAGACAGCTCTAATCGTTCTTGTTTTATATTCTGTAGCGTAAACATGGTCTGGAAGATGGGCGAATGGCTAGTGCTCCGTTCAGGTTGTACCGCTTCTACCACTTTTTCAAACGGAATATCTTGATATTCATATGCCTTCAACGCCTTTTTCTTTATCTGAGACAAAATCTCCCGGAACGTAGGAGCCCCATTCAGGTCCGCCCGATAGACTAACGTATTAACAAAGAAGCCGATTAATTCCTCTACTCCTTTATGATTCCGATTCGCAATCGGACTTCCGACGAGAATATCATTTTGCCCCGTATAGCGTGCAAGAAAGCTCTGATACGCAGCCATTAAGGTCATGAATAAGGTGGATCCTTCTCGCTGACTTAAATTCTTCAATGCACTGAGTAGTGTGTGAGGTACAATCACACGACATGTGTCCCCAGCGTACGTTTGCGTACCCGGTCTAGGGCAATCCAACGGCAGTTGTAATATAGGAAGCTCACCGGACAATTCTTCCTGCCAATACGTGAGTTGTCGATCCAACACTTCACCCTGCAACCACTGCTTTTGCCATTTCGCAAAGTCTGCATATTGAATCGATAGTGAATTTAGTCCGGCAGGCTTCCCACTCGTTTCCTCCTCATAGAAGGCAAGCAATTCATTGATCAATATGCCAATGGACCACGCATCAGAAATAATATGGTGCATGGTACATAGCAATAACCATTCATCTTTCCCTAATTGAACCAGTTGATTGCGGATCAAAGGGCCATTCATTAAATCAAATGGCTCCTGCGCTTCTCTTGCAATCAAACTCTCTATCTCTTTTTCCTTTACTTCCAGAGGAAGGTGAGAATAATCCTCTACAGGTAGTTTTCTAGGAAGATATTCCACAATATGTTGTACCGGTTGGTCTCCTACTTCCTTAAAAACGGTGCGTAATGATTCATGACGCTCAATGAGCCGATTTAATCCCTTTTCCAATGCTCCAGGTAGCCAATGCCCTTTCAGACGCCATACTGTCGGAATATTATATAATGAACTGTTTGGGTTAAATCGGTCCATAAACCATAATCGTTGTTGTGCATAGGACAACGGAAGCGTTTCTTTCTCCTTTTTTTGCATCTGCTTCTGAAGCCACTCCCTTTTCTCAGGAGAAAGCGAATCCAGCTTCGCAAGTAAATCACTTCTCATTTTTTTACCCCTTCCTCAACCAAGTTGCTCTCGAATATACCTTGCGCTTCTTCCTCTGATAACTCTTCCAATTGCTTAAGAAGTTCAAGTAACTCTTCATCATTACTCGCCGCTGCTTCTTTTTGAATATAGTCTTGAAAACTTACATTCCCCTTACTATCATTCTGTGCTTGCTCATTTCCACTGCATTGCAGCTGATTAACCCGTTCTGCCAATTCCTGCACCGTAGTATACGTAAATAAATCATGCAGTGGTAACTCAATCCCAAAGGCTTCTTTCAGGCTAGTAACAGCTTGTGTAGCGAGTAATGAATGGCCACCAAGTTCAAAAAAAGAATCATGAATCCCGATATTTTCCGTGCCTAAAACTTGATGCCATATCGAAACAATTGCTTCTTCCGTAGGTGTACGAGGGGCAACATAACCACCTTCTGCTCCCTTGCGCTCTGGTGCAGGTAAGGCTTTCCGATCGATTTTCCCATTTGGGGTGAGCGGGAAAGCTGTCAATCCGACAAAGTGTGCCGGAACCATGTAATTTGGTAACTTTGTCTTGAGATAATCACGCCAATCATGAGCATTTTCTTCTCCCACTACATAGGCAACCAAACGCTGATCACCCGGATGATCTTCTCGTACCATCACAACAACTTCGTTTACCAATGAATGACTTTGTAACGTCGCTTCAATCTCACCTAGCTCAATCCGGAATCCACGGATCTTCACTTGATGATCGATCCGACCGAGATAATCCAAAGTCCCGTCCGGCAGGTACCTCACAAGGTCCCCCGTCCGATATACTCGCTCCCCTTCTTTAAATGGATGCGGGATAAAACGCTCGTTTGTTAAGTCAGGGCGGTTTAAGTAGCCACGCGCCAAGCCTGATCCCCCAATGTAAAGCTCACCGGCTACACCAATCGGCACCATTTGCTGGTTTGCACTGAGGACATATACTTCCGTGTTAGAAATGGGTCTGCCAATCGGTGGTACCTTGTACTTGACACCCTTTTCTAGCTTCATATACGTGGAATAAGTAGTATCTTCGGATGGACCGTACAAGTTGTACACCTTTTCAATTGGACTACTCTCATACAAGTGCTCGACTAATGACTGGGGCAACGGTTCTCCAGCCAAATTCATCACCTTTACCGAAGAAGGGATTGTATTTGCCCGAACCAGTTCCTTCGCAGCTGATGGTACAGTGTTGACCAAAGTCACATCCCTCGTAGTCAACTTGTCCAGATGAAGAGCACTTTCAGCGACAATCACCTTACCACCCATCGTCAAAGGAACAAACACTTCAAAAACCGATAGATCAAAGGATAGTGAAGTTGAAGCCAGCACTCCCGCTAATTCCTGTCGGGAATAGGTTTGATGTGCCCAATGGATCATCGTCAACGCACTCCGATGCTCAATCATCACTCCCTTAGGCTTGCCAGTTGATCCTGAGGTATAGATGATATAAGCTAGGTTATCGCTTGTCACTTCACTCGTACATGCCGTCGTCACTTCCTGTTCGATTGCCGCTCGATCACGATCGATACAAATCATGTCAACGGATTCCGGTAAAGTCATTTTTTGCGGCAACTTTTCCTGTGTCACCAGTACTTCGATATGAGCATCCGCTAAAATATACCGTAATCGACTCTCCGGATACGAAGGATCAATCGGTACATACGCTCCTCCTGATTTCATGATTCCTAAAAGACCGACAATCATCTCGGATGAACGTGTAACGCTGATCCCAACCAATGATTCACATCCCACCCCACGCTTATGGAGATAATGGGCCAACTGATTGGAACGTTCGTCCAGTTCCCGATATGTCAGCTCCTCATCTTCGCACACTACCGCGATTGCTTCTGGCGTTTTCTCCACTTGTTCCTCAAACAATGTATGAATCGTTTCTTCACGTAGGTCGACAACATCTGTGTCATTCCATTCCTCTAGTAACCGCTTATATTCTGCTTTCGGCAGCATATTCAGTTTTGTTAAAGAATCTTTTGGATGAGATACAATTTCAGATAACCAATGTTCAAAATGTCCTGCCATTCGTTCAATGGTTGCAGCATTAAACAAATCGGTATTATATTCAAAAGTTAGCAATAGTCCTTCTTCCGTCTCCGATGCAAACAAACTCAAATCAAATTTGGCAATCGAAGTATGACTTTCCATCATCTCCATGTTTCTTTCAAATAGCTGAGGTAACCCTTGTTTCGTATTCTGCAAGGTAAACATGGTCTGGAAAATCGGCGAATGACTGGTATTCCGTTCAGGTTTTACCGCTTCTACCACTTTCTCAAACGGAATGTCCTGGTACTCGTATGCTTTTAGTGCTTTTATTCGTATCTGCGACAGAAGTTCTTGGAACGTCGGATTTCCACTAAAATCAGCTCGATAAACCAACGTATTTACAAAGAAACCTATTAATCCTTCAATCTCTTTAACATTCCGGTTCGCAATCGGGCTTCCAACCAAGATGTCGTCTTGTCCCGTATAACGAGCAAGAAAGCTTTGATACGCCGCCATTAAGGTCATAAAAAAGGTGGTTCCTTCTTGCTGACTTAACTCTTTGAGCTTTTCCCGGAGGAAATATGGCAACATCAGAGTCTGACTTGCTCCACGGTGAGTTTGAACAGCAGGTCGAGGACGATCCATCGGTAATTGCAAGACCGGTAACTCACCATGCAATTCTTCCTTCCAATATTGAAGGTGTTCATCAAGATCCTCTTCTTTTTGCCATTCTTTTTGCCACAGGGCAAAGTCCGCATATTGAACAGGTAACTTCTTCAGCTCCACTGGCTTTCCACTTAGCGCTCCTTCATAAAAAGCCATCCATTCTTCGAGCAAGATTCCCATTGACCATCCATCCGAAATAATATGATGCATCGTACAAAGGAGTATCCATTCCTCTTTGTCCATTTTCAAAATTCGCGTTCGAATCAAGGGACCTTGTCCCAAATGAAATGGTTCTTCCGCTTCGTTTTGAATGAACCGCTTCATCTCTCTTTCTCTGTCTTCCAGAGAGAGAATTGTTAGATCCATTTGGGGGAGGGGCCTGAAGACATGCGACTGAATCTGTTGGATCGGTTGACCCTCTCGCTCTTGAATCACCGTCCGCAATGATTCATGACGTTCAATCAACTGATTCCATCCCGTCTCCAATGCTTCAAGTGACCATTTCCCTGTCAGTCGGCATGCTGCATGAATATTGTACATCGCACTATTTGGCGTTAACTGATCAATGAACCATAGGCGTTTCTGTGCGTAGGAAAGCGGAATGGATTCTTTCCGTGCCATAGGTACAAGTGGCGGAATCTCTCGTTTTTTGTCTCCTTTACACAACTGATCCAGTCGCTTCGCCAATGCCTCCACCGTATCGTACTTGAAAAGTTCGCGTAGCGGGATTTTGATCTGGAATGCTTCTTGTAATCGAGAGACGATTTGGGTAGCAAGCAGTGAGTGCCCACCCCGTTCAAAGAAAGAGTCCTGACTGCCGATATTTTCTATTCCTAACACTTGACTCCAAACCGCTGCGATGAGCTCTTCCGATGGCGTTCGCGGCAGGACGTTAAAGGCCATAGGCTGTCCCTCCGGTTCTGGTAAGGCTTTTCGGTCGATTTTCCCATTCGGAGTAAGCGGGAAATAATCCAACTCTACAAGGTGTGCTGGAACCATGTGATTCGGTAATTGGTTTTGGAGATACTCTCGCCACTTTTGGATATTTCCATCGCTTATCACATACGCTACCAATCGCTGATCGCCTGGGCGATCTTCTCGAACGATCACGACAGCCTCTTTGATAGACGTATGCCTTTCTAAAGTCGCTTCAATTTCTCCAAGCTCAATCCGAAAGCCGCGCACTTTCACTTGATGGTCCATTCTTCCTATGAATTTCAAATTTCCATCAGTTAGATATCTTACTAGATCCCCTGTTCGATATAGCCGTTCTCCTAATTGAAACGGATGCGGAACGAATCGTTCAGAAGTTAGATCAGGTCGGTTTAAGTAACCACGTGCTAAGCCTGCACCACCAATATACAACTCACCCTCAATCCCTACCGATTGCAAGCGCTGATTCCGATCGAATACATAAAGCTGGATATTTTGAATCGGATTGCCAATGGAAACAAATTCTTGATTGGATTGACAGTCATATGCATTCACATAAATGGTTGCTTCTGTTGGTCCATAAAAGTTGGTCAATTTAACTTGTCCGCTCTCATCCCAGTGCTGTTGAAATCGTCTAACCAACCCCGGACTAAGCTCTTCTCCACCAGAAAACACATGACGCACGGATGAACATTTCCGTTTCAGCTCAGTATGATCGAAATGATCTATGAAAACAGATAGCATCGAGGGAACAAATTGGACAATCGTAACCCGATGCTTCTCTATCACTTCAGCTATTATAGAAGGATCTTTCTCCCCGCCCGGAGGAAGGAAGGATACACATGCTCCTATACTAATGCCCCAAAATAACTCCCACACAGATACGTCGAATGAGATCGGTGTTTTCTGCAAAACCACATCTCTTTCAGAGAGTGGATATTGATGTTGCATCCATTCAAGATAATTGATCACCGAATGATGCTCGATCATCACTCCCTTTGGTTTTCCTGTAGATCCGGAAGTATACATGACGTATGCTAAATTTTTTCCTGTTACACTGCTTGTACATGCGGTCGGTTCTTCTTGTTCAATCGCAATGCGATCTTGATCCATACAAATTATTTCGATTTGTTCGGATGTACCTATTTTTTCTAACCTTTCTTGCGTCACTAGCACTTCGATTCTAGCATCTTCTAATATATAGCGTAGGCGATTCTCGGGATACGTAGGATCAAGCGGAACATAGGCTCCTCCTGACTTTAGAATCCCTAGCAACCCTATCATCATTTCCGGGGATCGTTCCATATAAACGCCGACTAAAGACTCTGGACCCACACCTTGCTTCTGTAAATAGTGAGCCAGCTGATTAGCACGCTCATTCAGCTCTTTATAGGTAAGTTGCTCATTTTCATACATAACCGCGATCGCTTCTGGCGTTTTTTCCACTTGCTGCTCAAATAACGCATGAATCATGCTTTCACATGAATAATCTACTTGGGTATCATTCCATTTCTCTAGCAGTTGTGTCCGCTCTTCCATTGTTAAATGGGTAATTTCGGATAGCTTTGGGTCTGAGCTTTTCGTCATCTGGATCAATGTTTGCGATAGATGGCCCTGAATCCGCTGAATGGTCTCTTCATCAAAATGATGCCTGTCATACATCAACTTCAAAGTGAGTTGCTTACCTGGCATTGCAATGAGCGTCAAAGGATAATTTGTTTGTTCAGCACTTTGGACCTCAAGTACTCTTAAATCAGCCTTGCGCTCTCCTTGTATCGGGTAATTTTCGAACACATACAAGGTATGAAATAAACCACTACCCCTTGGAACTTCACTCCAACCTTGAATATCGACCAACGAATTATACTCGTATTGTCTCCGTTCCAGTTCTTTCATCTGTATCTTACGGAGCCAGTCCACTAATGAATGTTCATCCGTTACCCGAATTCGGGTAGGCAATGTGTTTATAAATAGACCAACCATTTTCTCTGCTCCTACTAATTCAGGAGGACGTCCGGAGCTAGTCACACCAAACACGATGTCGCTTTCGCCGCTATACCGGCTCATCAAGTAAGCCCAGGCTCCTTGTACTAACGTATTTAATGTTAGCTGACTATTTCGCACCCACTCTTGTAAAGTCTCAGTCAGTTCCTCAGATAGCCGATAAACGCTCTCTCCATAACCCTTCTCCTGCCCCTGGTCATTTCTTTCCATCATTAATGGCGTAGGTGCATGAAATCCTTTTAATTCTTCTGTCCAGAATTTCTCAGCTTTACTTCGATCTTGTTTATTAATCCACTGGATATATTTTTTATAGGGAAGAGACTTGAGAAGGTCGAATGCTTCTCCCTTTATCATCTTGAGATAAACCTCCATCACTTCACTGAAGACCAGGGACACACTCCATCCATCCAATAAAATATGATGATGTGTCCAAATGATTCTCGTTTCTTCTTCTGCTTCTTTGATAGCAGTGATTCTCATCAACGGTGCTTCGTCTAACGAAAACCCTTGCCTCCGATCAGCGTTCAAAAACTGGTGTAATTTCTTTTCCCTCTCTCCACACGGAAGAGCGCTCCAATCTTCTCGGCGAATGGTAAAAGGAAGACGTTGATAAACAGCTTGCAATGGCTTTTCTACTTCCTCCCACACAAAAACAGAACGTAGGATCTCATGTCGGTGAATGATGTATTCCCAAGCCTTTTCGAAAGCAGCAACATCTAATCGACCGCCAAGTATGAAATCTACCTGTACAATGTAGGAAAAAGAATGATCATCGTCTTGATCATATAAAGTATGAAACAGTATCCCTTTTTGCAAGGGTGATAATCCGTATAAATCGATAATGTCGCTCATCGTTACACCCTCTTCTTTGTTAATTTAAGTAATACTTTACTCAAGCTTTCTTCCGTCAGAGCCTCTGCATCAGCAAAGTCAGATACCGTAAAAGCAGACTCTGCAGCTGATGGATTTATCAGCAATCGAAGCTGATTTAACATGCCCTTTGCCATCTCTTGAATTGTCAATCTAGAAAATTGTTCTCTACTGTACATCCAAACAAAATGTAGCTTTTCATCTTTTACCATAGCGACAACATCAATCGGGTGAGATGGTTTCGATTCTGGAGCATGGTCTAAGCGTGTAAATCCTGACTCCTGCATGAACAAGGATTCTTTGGAAAACACTTGATCCAATTGTCCCAAATAATTAAAGCTTATCGATGGTTTTTGCTGCTGATAGAACGGAAGCAATTCTCTGTTCAAGTAACGTAAAATACCATAATCAACACCATGATTCGGAATTCGACGCAATTGATCTTTCACAGCCTTTAATCCCTCAATAGGTGTCGTTGTTCCCTGAAGATCAAAGTGAACCGGGTAAATACTCGTGAACCAACCCACTGTCCGCGATAGATCAACACCTTCGATCATCTCTTCCCTCCCATGTCCTTCCATGTGAACAGAAAGCTTATGCTGATTTGTACTGTCGGCTATAGCTTGTACTAATGCCGTCAATAATACCTCATTGATCCGAGTCTTATAAGTCGCAGGAACTTCATGTAACAACGCGTGGGTCTCATCTGCTCCCAACGTCATCGTCACTTGATCAGTCGATGCTTCTGTCGTTTCCTGTATAGGATGGTCCATCGGAATCGTCATCACTTGTTTTGCTGCGTGTTCATGCCAATAATCTAGTACTTTTTTTGAAATATCTGACTCACTGTATGCCTGTAGTCGTTCCGACCATTCTTTAAAGGATGTACTTTTCGCAGGTAACCGAACCTTCTTACCTTGTTTCAACTGGTTGTATACGGCCTGTAAATCTTCCAATAGAATTCGCCATGATACCCCATCTACTACTAAATGATGAATCGTCCAGAATAATCGATCGTTCCCATTCGAACCACCATCGAAGTACACTATTCTCATCAACGGACCTGTAAGTAAATTGAAACTGGCTTGAGTGATATCCATCTCATCTTGAATCACTTGATTCCACCCTTGTTGATCAGCATCGTTCCGCTTTATCACACGAAGTACAGACTGTTCATCGATCCCCTCATTTCTCTGATTCCAGGTTCCATTGAGCAACTGTCCATATCGGAAACGTAAGGCGTCATGATGTTTGAGTAAGTATAATAGGGCTTCCTCTAGTAACTCCACATTCAATCTCTCTCTTACTCTCAAAAGCATCGACTGATTCCAATGTTGTGGATGCGGATGTTCTTGCTCGAAGAACCAGTACTGAATCGGAGTGAGCGGTACCTCTCCCATCACAGCACCCTGCTCCGCTTGTACTCCCTGATCATCTTCTTTGACTACTTGTACCAACTCGGCAATCGTTTGGTGTTCAAACATTTGCTTAGGTGTAAGTTTTAATCCCAATTGATTCGCTAGTGATATGATCTGAATGCTGAGGATCGAGTCTCCACCAACTTCAAAGAAGTTATCATGGATTCCCACCTTTTTAATCCCTAATACTTGCTCCCAAATGGTAGCCAGTGTTTCTTCGTTAGCATTCCGGGGGGCAACACATTCACTTTTGATTTCCCTCTCCTCTGGTACAGGTAAGGCCTCACGATCAACTTTACCGTTCGCAGTTAGTGGAATGGCTTCCATCATCACAAATTCTGAAGGAACCATATAGCTTGGTAGTTCCGCCTTGAGATACTCTCTATATGCACCTACATTTCCTTCACCCACGACATATGCCACTAATCGTTTATCACCTGGCTGATCTTCTCGAACGATCACAACAGCCTCGTTTATGGATGCATGGGCGTTTAAAGCAGATTCAATTTCCCCGAGTTCAATTCGGAAACCACGGATCTTCACCTGGTGATCAATCCTCCCAAGGTAATCCAGACTTCCATCCGGCAAGTATCTCGCTAAGTCTCCTGTCCGATATAATCGAGCTCCCGGGTCACTACTGAATAGATGAGGAATGAAACGTTCCGCTGTCAATTCGGGTCTGTTTAAATACCCACGTGCGAGTCCTGCTCCACCAATATATAGTTCGCCAGCTACGCCAAAAGGCACAGGCTGTTGACAAGCGTCCAGCACATACACTTCTAAATCTGGAATCCGCTTTCCGATATTACTTTTTGAAGAATGCTGCACATCATCTTGAGTAATTGGATAATAAGTAACATGAACGGTAGTTTCTGTAATTCCATACATATTGATTAGCTGCGGCTTCTGCTCTCCATATCTTTGAAACCATGGTAGCAAGCTGGTAGGATCGAGTGCTTCCCCACCAAATATGACATAGCGCAGATGCAAGTTTTTATTCTCATCTTCTTGTTCACACACCTGTATCAATTGTCGAAATGCGGATGGTGTCTGATTAAGAACCGTAACCTCTTCCTCTACTAACAGTTGATAGAAATCCTTGGGCGATCGACTGATCCAGTAAGGAACAACGACCAATCTTCCACCATAGAGCAAGGCCCCCCAAACTTCCCATACCGAGAAGTCAAACGCATAAGAATGGAATAGCGTCCAAGTATCTTTTTCATCAAACTGATACCAGCATTCCGTTGATTTAAATAAACGAATCACATTGTGATGCTCTACCATAACTCCCTTCGGATTCCCTGTTGACCCTGAAGTATAAATCACGTAAGCGAGATGTTGGGGACTGACATCAGAAATCGGTAAAGCAGTACCTTCTTTCTCAATCTCAACTTGATCTCGATCAAGACAAATCGATTTGATATTCTCTGGTAACCATTTCGATCCTTTTAAACTTTCTTGCGTTACGACCAACTCAATGCCAGCGTCCTCTAAAATATACCGAAGTCGCTGCTCTGGATATGTTGGATCGAGTGGAACATAAGCTCCACCAGCCTTCAGAATCCCCAAAATACCTACAACCATTTCAGGAGAACGTTCAACACAAAGTCCAACCAACGAATCGGGTCCTACTCCTTTTTTCTGCAGATAGTGAGCTAATTGATTCGCGCGTTCATTAAGCTCCCTATAAGTAAGCCTCTCCTTTTCATACATAACTGCAATGGCATTGGGATGAATCATCGCTTGCTGCTCAAACAACTCATGAATGGTTGCTTGAGGTGGAAAGTCAAGCTTAGGATCATTGAACTCTACTAAACTTTTTCTTTTATCCTCCTCTGAAAGGATTTCGATCTCAGCAACCTTCTGCTTCGGATTTATATATATGTTTTCCATTAATGCTAGCATGGTTTTAAAAAAGCGAGTTATCTCTTCTTTGGAAAATAATTCTTCACGATAATCAATATGTACTTGCAAAGAGTCTATATCAGTCAAGTTTTCGAGATGCACTGCAAAATCTTGCACTTCTTCACGATTTGGAATCCAAAGAGAGTCACCACTTTCACCACGCTCTCTATAATCGATCGTAGTTCCAAAAAGTCGAACACTATTGTTATTCTCTTGATTCATCTGTTTTAATAACAAATCAAATGGATATTTCTGATGTCGTAAGGCTTTACGTTGTTTTCTCGACACTCGACCAATAAATGAGAGTGCTTCTTCTTCAGGATCGATATCCATTCTCAGAGGAACTGTACTCACCATCATTCCAATTAATTCCCGCTCCATTTTAGTCATACGATTGCCATAAGCCATTCCCAAGGCAATATCAAGCGACGAGGTCCATCGATACATCGATAACGAAAGCGCAGCAACAAAAAGAGTATATATGCTAAATCCGGAATGGTCAGAAAATTCCTCTACCTTTTTCTTCGAATGTTCCGATAATATAAACGATTCACGTGATGCTCTCGTACTAACTTGGTAAGCATTATAGGGTTTCAATCCCGTCACCGATGGAAGTGTTTTGAATTCCTCTAACCAGAAGCTTTGATCTTTTTGAAAACGACTGCTGTTCAAGTACGTCTGTTCATCGACTAGAAACTGAACATATGAGCTCTTAGGGATGCTCACATCTTTCTCACTATGAAACTCATAATAATATTTAGCAATCTGTCTAGTCCAAATTTGGATTGATAAACCATCCATGATAATGTGATGAACATTGCCAAAGACGGCACACTCATTATCGCTTATTTTTATTAAAGCAAAATAGTATAAATCAGAATCAAATAACGTAAACGTATCTTGCGTCTTCTGCTCAATCCATTTTTCCAGCAAATCCGGATCTCTCTCGGAACTGAAGTCGAAGAAGTCAAATTCTCGTTCTTGATGTTTAACAAAATATTGCTCAGGTTCCCGGTGCCTATTTTCTTTCAGCCTGATACGCAGACCATCATGTTCACTGATGACACGATTCACGGCACGATTTAATATCGAATAATTCATTTTTCGATGGATCTTGAACAAGAATTTCAGATTACATATTCCTTTACCTGAATAAATAACTTCTGTATACCATATTCTCCTCTGTGGATGACTAAAAGGGTAACACTCCTCATTGGACATACAAGATCCTCCCTTCAAAAGATTATTTACACTTATGTGTTCGTGTTTACCCAAAAATATTTTTGTAATAAAACTCCAATTACTCCAATGATGATGAGCCCAATCCCCACATAAAAATAGAGTTGGGTTACTCCGAAAAAGTGAACCAGTGGTCCGCTCATAGCAGGAGAAATGATAAGGACTGCATTTGTTAAACTGCTTTGAATCCCAAATACTCTTCCAACCTGTTCTTGATGGGATTCTTTTTGCAGAATGACTTGATTGGTCACAAGCATAAGTCCACTACCGATACCAGCGATAAAACTAATCAGATAGCCAAAAATGAGGGATGTACTGGGGCTTATCAGAGCAATCCCACCAAAGCCAATTCCCATTAAAGCAATGCCTCCACATACTGCCCAACCATATTGAAAATGTTTTAATTTCTGAGTTACGAATGCGCCAATTATTCCCCCAAGACCAATAATAGAAATGAAGTATCCCATTTTACTCTTATCATTTGGGAACAAACTCTTAAATAAAGTAGGGAACTGTGAGTCCACTAATTGTAATACTGCCATAGCTATTGTAACGAAAATCATGGTTGATAAAATCATCCGATTGGATAATACATAACCCCAACCTTGTAACCAAGCAGTCCAAGTACTTTGCTGTTGCTTTTCAAAATGTTCTCTTGACAGAGATTCCTTTAACCTTATTGTGGGTAACAGAACCAAAGCAGCTAGAAAACAGCATATTGCCCTTATAATTAGACAAAACTCTGGCTGAAACCAGCTCAGTAACATTCCTCCTATAAGTGGACCCACTATCTTGGTTCCTTGCTCAACTATCCCATTGATACTTACCGCTTTGGTAAGCAGATCAGGGGAAACAATCTGTCGTGTTAGTGTTTGCTGTGCAGGAAAATAGAAAACGGTAAAAATGGAACGAATCATTAATGCTAACAAAAGCCAATGAATATTTTGGACAAATAAAAGAACAATTGTTAATAGACCAACCATAAGGTTACAAAACATCATAATTGGAATTTTTCTAAAGCGATCAGCCATCACACCTGCCCATGAACTAAATAAAATTCCAGGAAGTGCATACGCAACAGGAATCAATCCAATCATGGTAGGGTCTACTTCCCATTCAAAAGCAACAATGGTCATAATGGCTAACATGTCAATAAACACTCCGAGCATAAGCAGTGAATACGCAAAGAAAACCTGTAAATAAATTGTATTTCCCCATAGACTTTTTGAGTCGGTAGGTTTCATGAAGACGAGCTCCTTAAGTTTTTACAATAGTTTGGACACCCAATCCGCACCCCTCTTTTCCAGGATTATCTAGATTTTCCATCTAACATAATATCATACAAAATTTCCCCCTACTACAAAAAAAAGTAAAAATTACAATTATATACTTATATCCCTATTACGCATTTAAAGCGATTTAAGGATGAAGTTATACACAAAAGAAAATACGATGGTTTATATTGGAAAAAGATAAGAATGGTATGTATCATGAAAAGAGATTGAGTGATTTATATATTATTGAAAAGGGGAATGAAAGTTGATGAATGTATTAATGATAAACATTCCAGCTGAGGGCCATGTTAATCCGACTCTTGGTGTAGTAAAAGCTTTAATTGATCGTGGAGATTCTGTTCATTACGTAACCACTGAAGAATTTAAAGAGAGAATTGAAGGTTTGGGTGCTAATGTATACCTTCATCCTAATCATTTAAAGGGATTAACACCTCAAAAAGTCACTAGTATCCATGAATTTATGCAAATCCAATTAAAACTTTCCTATGATATTTTGGCTGTTGTTCAAGAATTAGCTGATTCCATCCCATTTGATTATGTGTATCATGATACATTTGGTGCGGGACTGCTGGTCAAAGACTATTTAAACATTCCTTCTATCTCTTCATCATCTTCCTTCGCTATTCCTCAGGAGCAATTCCTGAAAATGCTAGAAAGTGGCAGAGGTCTTCCTCTAAATCCATCGCCGGAAATGGAGAAAGAAAGTTCGACTATAACGGAACGGATCCAGGAACGTTTCGGTGTGAAGGTAAAGCACCACTTCCAATTTATGATGAATACTTCTGATTTGAATATTGTCTATACAAGCAGAGAGTTTCAACCAGGTGGAGAATATATGGATGATTCATATGTATTTATCGGTCCTTCCATCACGAAACGGGTGCAAACACATGATTTTCCGTTAGAGGAACTGAAAGACCAGAAAGTACTGTATATTTCAATGGGTACCATATTGCAAGGATTTGAATCTTTCTTTCAAACCTGTGTAGAGGCTTTTAGAAACTTTGAGGGGAAAGTCATATTTTCAGTGGGCATGGCTACTGATTTAGCCAAGCTGCAGCCTTTGCCGGAAAACTTCATTGTACGTAGATATTTACCGCAGCTTGAAGTTTTAAAGCATACGGACGTCTTCATTACCCATGGAGGAATGAATAGTACGAGCGAGGCTCTCTATTATGAAGTGCCCCTTGTCGTCATCCCCCAGACCTCAGATCAGCCTATGATCGCTAATCGATTAGAGGAACTTCAAGCCGGGTTTAGAATTGATCCACATGAAGTAAGCATAGAAAAGCTACAAGAATCCGTTCAAGAGGTATTGTCCAATCCTGCTTATCGGGAAAATGCTAAGAAGTTGAGCAATAGCTTTAAAACATCAGGTGGAGCAAAAGAAGCTCTAACGGCTATAGATGAGTACTTAAAAAAGGTAAGTTCGGGTATCTTCTAAGGCATATAAGGGGTACGGTCAGAAAATGATCGATTGACATCTGTTTCACTCCTAGAAGAGATTATCGAAGTAACAGGTCAATTGAATCATCAAAAGGATCTTCGTTGAAGATCCTTTTTCACTGTGATTTATAAAATGAAATTCTAAATATCTAATTATAATAGGTGAAAAAGACGATCAATAGTTTGGGTACGGAAATGATTCGAATTTACACTCCCCCTCAATACATATTATGGATAAAATAGTAAAATGTAGGTTGATGGTATATCTCATGTTGTGCTAATCTACAATAACTAAGGTTACATAATATGCTTTCATACCTTTAAATAATTTTGTTATAGAAGGGATGGAGATTTAAATGGCTCAAATTGTTGATATTGATAGATACCTTTGTACTGAGGGTTTAATCTATCTATATGAGAAAGGGCCTTTTCCCTAAGCCTTGTCAGGAGGTAAGGAACAGTAAGAAATCACCTATACAATATTAATAGAGAAGAGGAATGCCTTATGAAAATACGTAAGCAAATTACTTTTGCAAGTCTGGCCCTTTTACTAGCTGGAAGTTCCCTGCTATACACATCGCCAACCTCAATTGCAAAAGTAGAGCCCACTCAAAATGTATCTAGTCCGTTACAAACAAGCACTCAACGAGGTCATAATTCCGTCAAGCAAGCAATGCGGGATACATTGCAACTTGGATTCCCAGGGATACTTGCTAAAACTTCCGAGGGTGGAAAAACGTGGGGTTATGCCGCTGGGGTAGCGAATCTGAGCACCAAGAAACCAATGAAAACAGATTTTCGTTTTCGTATTGGCAGCGTGACGAAGACGTTCACCGCAACGGTTGTACTTCAATTAGCTGGAGAGAACCGCTTGAGTCTAGACGACTCCATCGAAAAATGGTTGCCTGGTGTCATTCAAGGAAACGGATATAATGAGAAAAAGATTACCATCCGGCAGATATTGAACCATACAAGTGGTATCGCTGAATACTCAAGGTCAAAAGACGCTGATTTTATGGATACAAAAAAATCGTATACGGCTGAAGAACTAGTGAAGATGGGGATTTCACTGCCCCCAGACYTTGACCCAGGAAAGGGCTGGTCCTATTCAAACACAGGGTACGTATTACTGGGTATTCTTATTGAAAAAGTAACCGGAAACAGCTACGCGGAAGAGATTGAAAATCGGATTATTGAACCGCTTGAATTGTCGGATACATTCCTACCTGGAAATTCAAGCGTTATTCCAGGCACCAAGCACGCCCGGGGATATTCCCAACCAGATGAAGCAAGTGAGATAAAAGACGTTACCTATTATAACCCAAGTGCAGGCAGCTCGGCTGGAGATATGATTTCTACTGCTGACGACTTAAATAAATTCTTCTCCTCCTTGCTCGGTGGCAAATTACTGAAGGAACAGCAACTAAAACAAATGCTTACTACAGTTCCTACAGGAAGAGCAGGAATTGATGGATATGGTCTTGGAATCTATGAAACTAAGCTTCCAAACGGTGTCTCGAT